>CBDUYZ010000061.1:0-11438 GCA_965371575.1 uncultured bacterium | reverse complement strand
GCGGCAATTCTTGATTTCATCCTGTAAAATGACGAAATTTGACGCATGAAATCCCTCTAAACGAGGCGATGCCGCATTTTTTTCGGGTTGGAGCCAGGGCAGAGGCCGCCGGTTCCCTTTCCGCCCGGAGCGACAGGAGGAGGACCGGATGAATATCACAGTCACCAGGAATCCCAATCCCCCATCCCCTCCCGACGGGAACTACGGCTTCGGCCGGATCTTCACGCCGCACATGTTCGTCATGGACTATTCCGCTGGTCAGTGGCGTGACCCGCGCATCATTCCCTACACCAATTTCAGCCTCGATCCCGCCGCCAAGGTTCTGCACTACGGCCAGGAAATCTTCGAGGGGATGAAGGCCTACAAGAATGGCGAAAACGGTTCGGTGCACATGTTCCGCCCAGAGAAGAACGTGACCAGGTTCAACATTTCCTGCGAGCGCATGTGCATGCCCCAGGTGGATCCCGACCTGTTCATGACGGCGCTGGACCAGCTCATCGACCTGGACCGCGGCTGGGTGCCCGAAAGCCCCAACGCCCTGTATATCCGTCCGACGATGATCGCGACCCAGATCGGACTGGGCGTGAAGGCGTCGACCGACTACACCTTCTTCATCATCATCGGACCGGTGGGATCGTATTTCGCCGGCGGTATCAGCCCCCTGCGTCTGCGCGTCGAAGAAAAATTCGTGCGCTCGGCCGAGGGCGGCACGGGCTTCGCCAAGACAGGCGGCAATTACGCGGCGTCCCTCCTGCCCATCCAGCAGGCCCAGGATGCCGGCTACGACAACATCATCTGGCTGGATGCCAAGGAGATGAAATACGTCGAGGAGATGGGCGCCATGAACATCGCCTTCGTATACGAGGACAAGATCATCACCGCGGCGACAGGAGACACCATCCTCAACGGAGTGACACGCGATTCGGTGGGCATCCTGCTGAAGGACCTGGGATCTAACTGGGTCGAGGAGTCTCCGAACATCGCCCAGATTTGTGAGGATGCCCACACCGGCAAACTGAAGGAAGTCTTTGCCTGCGGCACCGCCGCCGTGGTCACTCCGGTCGGCGTGATCCACTACAAAGGCGCCGATCACCAGATTGCCGACGGAAAAGAAGGTGAGCTGACCCACAAACTTCGTGTTACATTGACCGGGATCCACGCGGGCAACAGCAAACATCACCCCGAGTGGGTTCACGCCGTTCCCGTTTTCGAAAACGTCTGATCCTCCTTCGATCAGTCTGTTTTCCCAGGAGCCTGTTTCCACGGGGAGGCAGGCTCCTTGCCTTGTTGCACTGACCCTTGCGGAGAGGTTGCCATGTTCAAGAAAATATTGGTCCCGCTTCTGGCCGGATTGGTCGTCATGACCGGAGCCATGACTGGATCCATGGTGCTGGCCGGCCCTGAGGGTACGGTGCGCGGCGAATCCCTCGACCGGGTCCCCGTCATGTCCGTGAAGGATTTCAACCTCAAAGCTTACGAGGGCCAGGTGGTGCTGGTCGGGTTCTGGCAGGCCAAGAGCGAGCAGTGCGAGGCGTATATTTCCTGGCTGACCAGGATGCAGGAAAGCCATGGCGAGGAGGGTCTGGTCATCGTGTCGGTGAACCAGGACCAGGACGCGTACGCCGCCACCGACCTGTTGAACAGGATCCATCAAAGGACCCAGGTGGTTATCGATCCCACCGGCAAGATGGGATCCCGGTATCAGCTGGAGGGCATGCCCAGCAGCTATCTGTATGACAGGAACCTGGACATGCAGGCCAAGTTCGTGGGTTTTGTCCCTGAGGAGACCGAACCCATGGAGGCCGAGATAGTCAAGTTGCTGAAAAAGAAGTACAAAGATTGATGTTTAGCAGGCTGTTGGCGTCCATGGTGACGGCGATTGCCGCGGCCAATCCCTGTCTTGTCTTGAGACCCGCCCAGTCGCATAATATGTCTACAACCGTCCCCGCTGACGAAAGGTCCTCATGCAGAATCTGCAGTTAACCCGCCCTCTCGTGGTTTTCGACCTGGAAACGACCGGCATCGACGTGGAAAAGGACAGGATCGTCCAGATCGCCATGATCAGGATCGAGCCCGGTGGAGGGCGCACCACTTTCGATACGCTCGTCAATCCTGAACGGCCCATTCCGCCGGAGGCCTCGAATGTGCACGGGATCCAGGATGCCGACGTCCGGGACGAGCCCACCTTCAGCCGGATACGCCGGGAAGTAGAGGATTTTCTAGCCGATGCCGACCTGGCCGGTTTCAACTCCGTCAATTTCGATCTGCCGCTGTTGCAGGCGGAACTGCGGCGGGTGGGCAGCGAGGTGGACTTCCCGGGCATTCGCCATCTGGACGCCATGAAGATCTTCCACATCATGGAACGGCGCGATCTGTCGGCGGCCTACAAGCTCTATTGCGGTAAGGAGCTTACCGGCGCCCACAACGCCCTGGCTGATACCGAAGCCGCCCTCGCGATCCTCGACGCCCAGATCGCCCGGTACGACGAGGTTCCCGGCGAGATCGACGCCCTGCACCGGTTCTGCAATCCCGACGAGGGCCGGTTTGTGGACCGCAAGCAGAAGCTAGTGTGGAGCGACCGGGGCGAAGCCGAATTCACCTTCGGCAAGTATCAGGGCCAGTCATTGAACAAGGTGGTCACCGACCAACGCGGGCGCAGCTACCTGGAATGGATGCTCGGCAGCGATTTCAGTGAGGAGATCAAGGGCATTCTGCGGGATGCTCTGGACGGGGCCTTTCCCAAAAAAGAGGTTTGACGACATGGGTGACGACCGGAAGAACGAGCGAAGAGAAAAGCTGTCCGGGCGCAGGGTGTCTGACTTCAAGCCTCGTTTTCCCGAAATGCCGGAAGACAAACCGGAATTCGAAACCACGCCCCTGTCTCGAGTCGAATACATCACAGCGCTGGCCCATTTTTACCGCGCCGAAATGCATCGCTCCCTGGTGTGGCGCACTCGGCTGGACACGACGACGAACTGGGCCATCATCGCCACGCTCGCCATCCTCACAGCCAGCCTGCAGAACCCGGCCTACGCCAAGGAAACCCTGCTGATGGGCATGTTCTCCAACGTGGTATTCCTGATCATCGAAGCCCGCCGGTTCCGGTTCTTCGATGTCTGGCGCGCCCGGGTCCGTATGATCGAGGAGAACTTCTACGGAGGTATACTGCGCCGCGACCAGTCCAGTCCCGATTTCCATTGGGGCGACCACGTGGCCGACGATCTCCTTTGCCCACGCTTTCATCTGACCCGTTTACAGGCTTTTCGAGCCCGGTTGATGCGGAACTTCCGTTTCATCTTTTTTTTCCTGCTGGTCGCCTGGATCGGCCACCGGGTCGCCCCGGTCGCCCCGGCCGCGCCGACCCACGATTTCGGACTGTACAACATGCCTGAATGGGCTCCCGACGTGATCGTGATCCTGCTGTACCTGGGGCTGATGGGGGTCGCCCTTTTCACACCCAAGGCCCAGGCGCCCGAGGTGGCCTACTGGCCCGATCCGGAGCACCCCGGAGAGGATATTTCCAGTCTGGATGTTTGACGATCGGCCAAGAAATCCGCTCGTTTCAGCAGGCGGCGTGCGACCGGGCCTACGGGAGGCCTGCTAGATAAACCATTGAAATTAAATGTTTTTTTTCACCCTGGCACATATCAATTGCTGTTTTCGTGAAACTGGAACAGAGGTTGCTCAGTTGCGAGGGGCGAAATGAGGCCCCAGGTCTGGATTTGATCCTGTAAACGAACCGGAGACCGCCAGGCGGGACCCGGGAAGAAACGGGTAATCTCGTGTGGAATAAACCAGTTATGCGAATCCAGGGGCTTCTGGGATTTGCCGTCCTGGCCGCGGTGGGCATGCTGGCTTGGTGCCACCTCCATGGACTGGCTTCCGAAGAACGCCCCGTCCGTGCGAAAGCCGAAGCCAAGGAATTGGCCAGGGTGGCCATTGATTACCATACCGACACCGGGCAATGGCCCCGGAATCCCGACAGGGAGATCGACCTGACGCTCCTGCTGGGCCATCGGTCCGGTCGAAACGCGATAAACCTGGCCGCCGGTGCGCCGGGTAGCGGCTTCGGTGGTCTGGCGGCTGCGGAAGACCCCTTCGACCATCTCGGCGCCGGCAAGTTCTGGCTCAAGGAAATTCCCCTCGACCCCTGGGGCTGTCCCTACAGGGTGATAGCGATGAATAAGGCCATTGCCGTGCTGTCGACGGGACCCAACCGGAAGCTTGATACCGATCTGACCAGGCTGTGGGCCCGGCCCGGAAACATTAATCCCTGCGACATAGACGATGTCGGTATTGTCCTTGAAATAGCTCAGGAAGAAGGATATTGATGAACGCCACCCCGACTTCCACCTCACGCGACAAACAGTGGCGGACCGTCAGGTTCGATGTCCTTGAAAAACTGGAGAGCCTGCCGAGTTTAAATTCGGTGGTCCTCGAATTCCTTGAACTCTCCCAGCGTGAATTCTTCACCGCCAAGGATTTCGAGACCGTCATCAGCAAGGATCAGGCTCTGGTCGCCCGCTTGATGAAGCTGGCCAACAGCGGTATGTACGGACGTTCGCGCTCCATCAATTCCATCCCCGAAGCCGTGGTCCTGATCGGTCTGGAAAGTCTGAAGAAGATCGTGTTCGCGGTCAGCACCGAGGGGTTGACCCGCCGCACCCTGGCGAACTACGCCTACCACCAGGAGCAGGGATTCTGGCTGCATTCCCTGGGCGTCGCCCAGACCAGCCGCGTGCTGGCCGAGGTGTCGCCGGCGTGTACCCTGCGCAGCGAGGAAGTCTACGTGGCGGGCCTGCTGCACGATGTCGGCAAGCTGGTCATCAATGAGTTCCTGCCGCCGGGAGACGGTAAGCATGTCAGCCGCCGGAAGGAAATCGAGGCGGTGGGTCTGGACCACGCCGAATTGGCGGAACATATCCTGCGGCAATGGAATCTGCCCGAATCCATCACGGCCTGCGTCAGGCATCATCACGATTACAAGCAGGCCGGCGAATGGGTCCCGGCGGCGGCGGTCCTGAGTCTGGCCGAAGGCATCTGCGGGCACTGGGGACTGGGCCACAAGCACCCCATCGATCTGAGCAGTGATGTGCCCATGGATAATTTCCGGAATATCCTGGACGACCTCGGCCTGACGGCCAGCAAGTGGGATCACGTGATCTGGGACATCAGGCAGAACCTGGTGGGCCTGGACGGGGTCTTCCTGGCAGACCCTGAATGATATCCGGCCGCAAATCCAGCCGATCAGCGCTCCGAAAGCAACCAGGTCCGGTTTTTCAACAGCCTGCTAGTTCGGCGGGAAACTCTTCATGATCTTGTTGATGACCTTGTCGGCCCTGGACTGCATTTCCTCGGGCGACTTCTGGGCCTGATCCACGACGCCGGTGCCGGTGCCGCGCCAGACCAGGTTTGTTGTTTCGGCGTCGACCAGGTCGATGACCAGCGAACCTTCAGTGAACTGGTAGACGTCGATCTGGCGTCCACCGTATCCCCAGTAATAATCGGAATAGTGGTAACCCCAGTCGGTGACCTGGATTTTTTCCTGGGTTCCGAGGTGGTAGACGACCAGCAGGTCGGGGTTGTCGCTCATGGTGATGCCGCGCTGTTCCATCTCGTAATCAACCGAGTTGTGGACGCGCTGCTGTAAAAGGGGGGTGTCCTGCAGGGGGCTGCTGGGATCGAAGGAACCCTGCGGGGCTTCCATCCAGCCGTAGGTCTGGAATTTGGCCCAATCCACATTCTGGTCGTAATCGTAATTGACCGAAAGACTTGAACAACCGGAAACGGCGATCAAGAGGATGAAAAGCGAAAAACCGAGGAACTGATTTCGTGCATTATTCAAGAGAACACCTCCGCAAAGATCCAAAACTCTCTCAGCACGGCATTCCGACCATTGAGCGGTAGACCATGACTGGACTGACTACAACCTACGATCTGAGCTTCAAGCGGGCCAACAAATTTTTCCTGTCGTCTACTCCGCTGATTGCCCGAAGCCCAGGTTGAACCCGATCAGGGCCTTCAGGCGCCGGTAGGTGATTTCACTTGTTCCGAAATCACCGAGGACGTTGCCGTTGTCATCCAGGTTGAAGTTTATGAACCGCTCGTTGTCGCCGGAGCCGAAGCTGTATTGAAGCCCCGCAGTGAACTCGATATCCAGAAAGGTGAATGAGGCTCCGGAACTGATGTGCCAAAGATCCCAGTTCGAGATCTGAAGATTGTCCGCCTCCTCGGAGGGAATGGAGGAAAAATCCGACCGGAAGGCGCCGTACATGGCAACTTTTTTGGTGAAGGCATGATCGAAGGCAACGCCGAAATTGATGAGGCTCTTGGCCCCGAAACTCAGGTTGTAGATATTCAATTCGCCTGTCTGGGATTGGGAGTAGTAGCTGTCTGGCTCCATGGCCTGGTGCGTCTTGACGGCATTGAACCACTCGACCGTCATGTGAAAGCCGGTGGAAGCGGCCCTCCATGAGGCGCCGAACGCCAGGGACAAGGGTGATTCCCAGGTGGCCGCAAGATCCTCCTGTAAATTGGCCGAAAGATATGGATCGTCGATTAGGCCGTCCTCATTCTGGTCGACGCCCGAAAGACTGGCTGTCGTGTAGACCGTTCCGCTTCCGAACAGGCCCAGGCTGGGTGTGGTCAGGGTGAGTCCATAGGATATGTTCTCCTGTTCAATGGCCAGGCCGATCTTGGCCAACAGGCGGATATGCCAGAAATCGTATTCATCCACGCTGTAGGCCTGGGCGAAACTATCGCCGCCGGCAAAGCCCTGCGCGGCGGCCTGGACCCGTGATTTCATGGATCGCTGCACGACATAAGGGGAAATACCTAAGCCGATGTTAGGGCGGATCTTTCGGGAGAAGGAGGCCCCATACCAGTATTCGTTGGCCTCGGATTTACGGAAGGCCTCCCCGGAAAACCAGAAGTTTCCCTGCGGCGGCGGCGCTTCTCTTTCATCGACCCTTATTCCGGCGGCGTCGAACTCGAACTTCACTTTTTGGAGGTAGGAGTAGGCCCATTGCCAGCCGTCATCCATGCCGGTAGTGAACCGGCCCGCCAGGAACCCCGGGGAAGTGGTGATCGTGGAGCTGGATGGATCGGTGCCGACGCCCAACCCGTCCTTCAGCGTGATGGAGTAGGCTTCCGCGGCCATGGTGGTCAACAGGAGAGAGGGGTCGCTGTGCAGGGCGATCCAGCCCGGATTGTAGAAGGTGGCGCTCAGGTCGCTGGAACTGCCGACCACCAGGCCGCCGAGCAACTCTCCCTTGGTGCCGTACTGATTATCCCAGTAGTGGCTGTCCTGGGCGACTGCGTGCGGGGCGACACCCACTCCGAGCAGCACGATGATCAAGGAAAGGCGGCGCATGAAGCTCCCCGAGAGAACATATGCAGATGACGATTCCGGCCAGATTGTAGATTAGGCCAGCATGCGGCCGATTGCAAGCAGGGGAACCGGAGGGTAGACTGTTCCGGCACATGGAATACTGTCGTTCCTCGTCGAGAAACAGGAGGAAGCGGAATGGTTCGCAACAAAACTATCGTGATGATGTCGCTCCTGCTGCTGGTGGCCGTCCTGCTGGTCGCCTGCGCCACGGTGCCCATCACCGGACGAAAGCAGCTCAGTCTGATCTCCGACAGCGAAATGAACGCCATGAGTTTCAAGCAGTATGAGCAGGTGATCGCCGAAAGCAGGCTCAGCACCGACACCGCGGCTACGGCCATGATCAAGCGGGTCGGCGGGCGCATTCAGGTTGCGGTGGAAGAATATTTTCACGACCACGGAATGTCCGGCGAACTCAAGGGTTATGCCTGGGAGTTCAATCTCATCGAGAGCGACCAGGTCAACGCCTGGTGCATGCCGGGCGGCAAGGTGGCTTTCTACACGGGAATCCTACCGATCTGCCGGAACGATGCGGGCGTGGCGGTGGTCATGGGTCACGAGATTGCCCATGCCGTCGCTGAACACGGCAGCGAGCGCATGAGCCACCAGATGGTTCTGCAGTTGGGCGGGATGGCCCTCTCGGAGGCCGTCAAGACCAAGCCCGAAGAAACGCAGGCCATCTACATGTCGGTCTTTGCGGTGGGCGCCCAGTACGGCGCCATGCTGCCTTACAGTCGCCAGCACGAGAGCGAAGCCGATCGCATTGGTCTGATCTTCATGGCGATGGCCGGGTACGATCCCCGCGAGGCGCCGAAATTCTGGGAACGGATGTCCGCCGGGGGCGGCCAGAAGCCTCCGGAGTTCATGTCCACGCATCCTTCCGACGAATCACGTATCCAGCAATTGAACCACCACATGTCAGAGGCGTTGGGATACTACCAGTAGGGCGGGACAGCAGCAGAACGGCCCCCGTACAAAGAGAGTTTCGGATGTCCTCGGCGTGATTCTTCGAATCGCACCTGCGGATTACCGAAACTCTCTTTGTACGGGGGCCGTTCTGCTCGGACCTGCCCCACTCCAATAGCCACGCAAGGTGGTCGTTCCCTGCGGGTTCTGGTTGAGTTTATGTTCGGTGGAGTGGGTGGGCTCGAAGACACATAGACCCTCGCCAAATAATCCGCAGGTACGAGGACATTTTGGCGAGGGTCTATGTGTCTTCGAGCCCGCCCACGGTCCTGGACAACAACTTCACCAGCGCCCGCAGGGAACGGGCCGTGCGCGTGCCGTACCAACTCAACAGCTTGCCGTCCATCACAAGTGCGCGGTGACGGGCCGGCACCACGCCGGCCGCGGCCATCGACCACGAGGCGTGGTGGGTGAAAGGAAAGGGCTCATCGGGCAGGAGCACCAGGTCGAGATGCCGGGCGGCGAGATCATCCAACTCCACCTCGTAAAATCCTTCCCGGTCGCCCATGGCATTGACCAGCCCGATTTCCTTCATGATGGCGTCGATATGATTGCCGGCGCCCGCGACCATCCAGGGCTTCTTCCAGACCAGGGTTGCCGCGCGCGGGGGGCGGGCGAGCGATTGACGGAACTCGCCGGCGTGGAGGCGGGCGGCCGTCAGGTCGGCCATGGTCCGGCCGGCGACCACCTGGGCGCCCAGCAGCACGCCGTACTGGCGCAGCAGGGTGGAGACGTCGTCCAGCGTGCGCGGCATGACGGCGAAAACGGGCACGCCGCCATCTTCCAGTTCCAGGAGGTGTTCGGGCCTGTTCTCCTGGACGCAGGCCAGGACGAGATCGGGCTCGAGGCCGCGAATCGTCTTGAGATCGGGATTATTGGTGCCGCCGCAGGTGGGAATGTCGCCGAGACGGCCCTTGGGCTCGATGCAGTAGATGGTCCGGCCCACCAGGCGCGCCTGCGCTCCCAGGCCGAAGATCGATTCGGTCAGGCTGGGCACGAGCGAAACCACGCGGTCATAGGGGCCTGGTGCGATTTCACGCGCCCGGGCGTCGATTTGGGTTTCGGGTGTCTGGTTCATGGCCTGGGCCTCGGTTGGTGTTGCGGGTCATGCTATCACCGGGTGCGGCGGACAGCAAGGACGGGCCGATCCGCTCCCCGCACCGCACCTCATGGCATATCACCGATTCCTCCGTGGATTTTGACTGAAACCTAGCTAAACGCTAAAGAAATAACATTATCATTGACAATCCCCAACCATTCTCCTAGGCTATCGACAAGTACAATTCACTCACGTGAATCAAGGAGCGGTCATGGGAGCGCCCACGGAATCAATAAATAGATTCGAGCCGGACATCGCGGGTTTTTTTTGCCGGCTGTGCGAGGACGAACGCCTTCCCGGATCCGGGAAATCGCCTGGTGATTTTCCCGCCAGCCTGAAAAGCGTGAGGACCATCTGCGCGAACGACGTCGGGCCAGATTTGATACGGGACGCTTTTTCCGCAGGGGCCGACGGCGTCTTGATCTGCGGCTGTCTCGTGGGCAAATGTGAATCCCTGAACGGTAACCCGGCGGTACTGACCCACATCCACCAGGCGAAGACGGTATTGAAGGAAATGGACCTCGCCCCGGGCCGCCTGCGCCGGGAATGGGTCTGCGCTCCGGGCGGCGACAATGTCCGGGACATCATAGACGGGTTCACCGCACAGATCCGCCGCCTGGGGCCGCTTGATGACCGGTCCCCGGGTGTCCTGAGTGAGAACGTCTGACACTCACCTGATGCGCACCGGGTAAAACCATTCTATGCTGGGGTTGGTACGGACCTGATGTCCCAAATTATTTCCGCATCATCCCCGCAGGAGTCTTTATCTCATGACCACCGCAACCTTAAGGCGGTTTGCCGCCGCACTCACTCTCATCTTGCTGTCCGTCATCCTGGTGACGGCCGTCGCCCTGGCGGAAGACCCGGAACGGGCAAAACGTCCTGAACCCGAGGTGTACGGCACCTTCGACGGCGACGAGATGTTCACCCTGTTGCCGCCCGACGGCATCCCCGCCATCCTCGATCCCGAGTATGTGACCGGCGACGAGGCCGCGGCCCAGATGTCGGCTGGAGAAGGTGTGATGGGCCTGACGAGCGAAGACGACGCGGTTTGCTGGTCGACGTGGCAGCTGGATCACCATGAAATCGTCAACGACGTTTTCAACGGCACGGCCATTGCCGCCACCTGGTGACCGCTCTGTCATACGGGCGTGGTTCACGTCCGCCAGGTTGAAGACAAGGTCTTGACCTTCATCGTTTCAGGCAAGCTGTGGCGCAACAGTCTGATCATGCAGGACAAGGAAACCGGATCGCTCTGGAGCCACGTGACCGGGGAGTGTCTGGAAGGCGAATACAAGGGAACACAGCTGGAGATGATCCCCGTCGTGCAGACGACGTGGGAACAGTGGTCTGCCGACCACCCGGCGACCCGGGTCCTGAAGAAAAGCGAAGAGATCAAATCGGCCCCTTACCAGAAATACTTCGACGATCCGGAAAAGACCGGACTGTTCCGTACGACCTGGCTGCAGGACCGGTTGCCGGGCAAGGCGCTGATCCACGGACTGACGCTGGGCACCCACTCGCTGGCGGTGGCAGATGTGGTGCTGGCGACCGGCGCATCGGTGACCGGAAAGCTGGGCGAAGTCGAGGTGAAGGTGACCCGCAACACCGACGGTGGAGTCAGCGCCTTGCGCACCGACTCGGGTGAGCCGCTGGTCGTGCGCACGGCCTATTGGTTCGCCTGGAGCACATACTTTCCCAATACCCAGGTCATTGATTGATCGTCCGGGTATGCCGGATACAACGAAAAACCCCCCGGGGTCACCGGGGGGGGGGGTGCGCAAATTCAGTGAATCAGTTGATTAACACTTCGCCGCGATGGCCTCCGCCATTTCGGTGGTCGTCGTGCTGCCGCCCATATCGTATGTGCGGGCCTTGCCTTCGGCGATGACCTCTGCCACGGCCTTCTCCAGTTTCTTCGCCAAATCCGCCTCGCCCAGGTGGTCGAGCATCATCTTGGCCGACAGGATCATGGCGATGGGGTTG
>CBDUYZ010000060.1:0-11463 GCA_965371575.1 uncultured bacterium | reverse complement strand
GATCCGGGTAATCCGCAGGCCGCAAGGCCGAGGACATCCCGGATCCTTTGTGCACAGGGGACTGAGGATTTTCCCTAGGCCCCCGGCTCCCATTTTTTGCCCCGGCTCACCAGACCCGAAACCGTGATCAGGGCGATGGCAAGGCCCGAGCCGATGAACACCCAGTCCGGCACCTGCGCCGCGTCCCCCTGGGCATAACTGTGCAGCCCGGACAGGAAGTAGTTCACCCCGAAGTACGTCATCACCACCGAGGCGATGGCCGCCAGGCTGCCGGAGGCGTTCAGCCAGACCGAACGCAGCTGGGGAATCCACCGGAAGTGCAGCACCAGGGCGTAGACCAGGATCGTGATCAGCGACCAGGTCTCCTTGGCGTCCCATCCCCAGTACCGGCCCCACGATTCGTTCGCCCACACGCCGCCCAGCAGGGTGCCGACCGTCAGCAGGCCCAAGCCGGTGATCAATATGTGTTTGTTGGCGTTGTCCAGGGTGGTGATGGCTTCCTTGAGGTTGTCCTGGCCCTTGGCCATGAGCAGGAACAGGGTCAAGGCGCCGATCAGCGCCGACAGGCCGAGGAAACCGTAGCTCGACGTGATGATGGTCACGTGGATGTTCAGCCAGTACGACACCAGCACCGGAACCAACGGTCCGATGGCGGGATCGAAGGTCGACAGCATGGAAACGCCCAGCACGATGGTGGTCAACAATCCACCCAGGGCGCCCGGCGCGCCCATCCGGTAGACCAGCTCGAAGATCAGGCCGGCCAGGGCCACGGAGATGGCGATGAACAGCAGCGATTCGTGCCCGTTGCTGATGGGAATGCGCTCCGACGCGATCCAGCGCATGGTGTAGCCCAGGATCATCCCGCCGATGGCGAACGCGAACATCGCCAGGCCCAGCGTGTAGAAGGGATTGCGAAAACTGATCCGCGCGTTCCGGTTCCGAAACAGGTTCCACAGATACACCGGCATCAGGACGAAAAACGTCCCCAGCAGGGGAATCATCATCCACGAGAAGATGTGGCTCCGGTTGTAGAACAGTTCCGCACTGACCACCCTCCTGGAGGGAATGACCGCCGCGCCGTACTGCTCCTGCAGGGCGCGGGTCTTGGTCAAGCCGTCCATGATCATGGCGTTGCTGCCGCTCTCGACACCCCGGGAAAGTGACGCGAAGGCCGCCCGGTAAGCATCTTGCTGCTCGGCGTTAAGCCTGAGCGTCACATCCTGGAAGGCCAGCCAGGTGTCGTTCTCATCGCCGGGTACCGGATACATCTTCAGGTTGAAACCCCGGAAAGTCATGTTCAGCAGTTGGAACCGCTCGTCGAAAGATATGAGCTTGCGCTGCGTCTTGGTCCGATCACGGTCTGGCGTGCGGTGGGCTTCCTGCACCTGAACGGAGATGCGGTACTGGCCGTCAGACCCAAATAGGCTGTTGTAGGAGACGTGTTTGACCGAGTGATCCACACCCAGCAGGTCCTTCAGGCCCGGGAAACGAACGGCGATGATCGACCTGTCCGCCCAGTAGCGGGGATTCAGCGACCAGCTCAGATATTGATCCACCGGGTGCCGGCCCTCGAACTTGGACCGCTTCGCGATCTTCATCACCATCTCACGGGCCAGGGTGTCGAAGGGCTTCATGCGGCCGCGATAGTCCTGGATGGTCATGCGGGCCGCGACCTCACGGACAGGTTCGGAAAGCTGGACGAAGCCGATCGGGGCCTGATGGTTGTGGCCGGAATGATCCTGGCCGTCGTCGGGATCGTGGGTCTGGGCCAGAACGCCGCCGACGGTCACGGCGCCCAGTAGGACAACCAGCACAGCAGCAACGGCCTTCGGGGCGTTCAAACTCCGGGCGGTCTTCTTCCGGGTCGGAAAGAGCAGGTCCTTGAGCATGATCAGCAGGAAGCCCAGCGAGATCAGCGTGTAACCGAAGTAGGTGGGCAACTTGCCCGGATCATTGTTCACCGTCAGCACCGTGCCCTTCCGGTCGGGATCGTAGGAACTCTGGAAATGCTTCGTCCCCCGGTGATCCAGCGGATTGTTCATGAAGATGTGAACCTTCTTCCCCTCGATACCCTTTTCCCTGTCCGTCAGGGTGACCCAGCTTTCGTAGGTCGCCGGATTGTCGCTGCCGGGGTAAGTCTGCAGAACGAAATCATCGAGGTGCAGGCTGTAGGGCAGCTTCTCGAACACCGGCGCGTATGACAATTCAATGGTCTGGCCACCCAGCGTGACTCTCTGCGGCCGGTCATGCTCGCGGCATATGGCCTTGGCCTCGTTGCCGGCCCCGTCGCGGATGACCACCTGCGCGGCCGCCCCGGCACCGGGGGTTTCGCTGTTCGCCGGTGTCAGCACGACCGAATCGTAGATACCCACCGTCACGAAGGACAGATCGTTCTCCGGTGAAGCGTAGAGGACTTCCTCGTGGATGGGGAAGATCTCGCCCGCGGTGTAGGCCGCCTCTTCCTGGGTGTTCATGTCCATGGTCCGGATGGGAATCGAGGCCCGGCCCTGCAGGCCGGTCTCGCCGCCGGCCGCGAATTCGATCCCGCGGTTGACCTGGTACAGCAGGTCCAGGCCGGCGAATTCGTCCTCGCCGCCGCCGTGACCCATGGAAAAATCCGGATGCAGGGCGAAAAGCATGCGCTCGCCAGTGGCGCCGTCCGGGGCGGTGATCGTCACCCTGATCATGGGGTTGAGCAGCGGTCCGACTGAGTTGGGCGCCCCGCCGACCTTGAAGTCGGCCTGGAATTCGATGATCCGGAACTTGTGGCCGCCGCAGGAATGTTCGGCGTCGGAACCGGGCTCGACGGGAATCGTGCAGGTGGCCCCCGCGACGTGCAGACGGAGGTCACCGAAAGGCGAGTTGCTCATGGCCTCGCTGAATCCGCCGGTCAGGTACTTCGTCTCGATGCCGGCGATGGTGCCCTTGCCGCCCTTGAGCAGAGTATGGGTGGCGACATCGCCGTTGTGGGAAGTTCCGTACTGCAGGGCCGGTATCCCTCCGGGCCCCGGCTGGTAGGTCTCTACGAAGTGGGGCCAGAACTCGGTCACGCCCAGCTTGTACTTCGCCCCGCCTAGGGTGACGTTCTTCCATATGTTGTTCTTGCCCGGTTTCCACAGACGCACCGGGTAGGAGTCCGTCTCTTCACCGAGGGTCGCCTGGAGGTGCGACCGGTCGGAATAGTAGTAATCGCTGGATTGTCCCTCGCGGATCGGCATCACGCCCTCAAAACCCATGTAGCGGGTGATCCCGGAGCTGACCAGGATCACCACGATGGCGATGTGCACCAGCATGAAACCGTAGCCCCGCGGCTTGTAGGGCCATCGCTTGAAGAACTGGAGGGTCAGACTGACGGTCACCAGGAACAGCAGGACCTCGAACCAACGCGCGGCGTAGATCAGATCGTAGGCGGCGACCCGCCCGTAATCGCTCTCGATGAAGGTGGCCTTGGCGCTGGCGATACCCACGACCACCATCAACCCGGCGCTGAGTTTGAGGGAGGAAAAGAAAGCAATGACGGGGTTTTTGAAAAAACCTTTCACGAGGACCATCCAAAGGTTGCGGGGGCGGAATTCGGGCCGACATGGCCGCCTCATCCGCGCAGCCCGGTTCAAATATCCGGGTTGGGACAGTGGATTAGTGGGAAAATATAGCCGTTGGAGCCGGTAGCCGCCTGAAAAATCGACAGCGAGAGTGAATTTGTATTTCCAGGATCCCCGGCGCATCTCCCCGGACCGGGGTCTCTCGATTCTGACGTGGACGAACGCAGGAACCTTGGTTAAGTTCCTCCCTGATCAATCGGTTTTTCAACCAGCTTTTCATCCTGTCACCTTCCCCGAGCCAGGAGTCGCTTCCCATGACCCGTTTCCAGATTCGCGCCACCTTTCTGATCGCAGTCCTGCTGCTGGTTTCCGCTTCCTCCGCTGCGGCGCTCGATCTGGGCGGCCATGATCGCGACGGCACGGTGATCGGCCTCACCCTGGGCTACGGTTGGAATTCGATTGAATACACCCAGACCGGCGAACTGCCCCGGGAAACCGGGACCGTTGGCACCTTCACCGGCGGCTTCCGCGTCGGCTGGGCCTCCAGTGATTATTTCATTGCCTCGATCGGGATGTACGGCTGGAAGCGGAGCTACTACACGTTCACCCCCATGACCACCACCTCCTACAGCTTCATGCTGGAGGGTTATTTCTTCCCCCTGGGCGAGGGTTTCTGGATCAAGGGCGGCGTGGGACGGGGAACCCTTGACTTCTATGCCAAAGCCGCTCTGCCGATCAACGACGTGATCTTCAACGAAACCGCCTGGTCGTGGAGTACCGGCGCCGGTTACGAATTCCGGGTCACTGATGGGGCGGGCATAGGCATTTCCTACGATTTTCTCTACATCCCCGTGGGTGACTTTGCCGGGTTCAACGATGTCAGCTCGATAAGCCACAGCCTGTCGCTGAACATTCATTTCTACATGTAGGTTTCGTTTCGGATCTAGCACGGCGGGTCCCAGCGACCCGCCGCATGGTGTCGGGAAATATTTTTTCGTCTGATTTTTTCCGAAAATCACTCCAATGCTGAATTTCAATATGGTGAGTAAAATCGGTGGATCATGAGGGTCGCCGGTAACTTTTTCCACTTGGCCGGCCGAGAAGCGTGATCGAGACAATCGGTTCAACCAGACCCGGAAAAATCTGCCTACTTAGTCGACATGCCAATGTTACACCGAGAATGTTACACATTTCGAACCAAAGATCAATTTCGTCAGATGTCACAATCTCCAAAAAAACAACTACTGGTCAGTATAGATATCCAAAACAAAAAAACTTCTTGACCGATTGATCAAATGAGTGTTACGGTGCTCGACTCAATTCAATACCCGCTTTGGGGGGATCCAACGCCTCTCATTTCGAAGGGCGGCCGGGAATCCGACCTTGCCTGGCCCGTCCTTCGCCTGAATGGATCTTCCCCACCGGATCAGACGGACCTGTCCCGGCTCATCAGGACCCAGCAGGCGGAAGTACGGAGGATCCCGACTTCCAGCATCCGGTGGAAACCCGCCTGCCAGCTCCCCCTCCCAGGAGCAGACATGGTAACACGATTCCCCGCTCAGCATCTATTTAGGCATATCCTCCGGTTCGGGACCGGCGCCGTCTTGGCCCTATCCCTTTTCTGCACCGGATTTTCCAGCTCGACCGCCTTGGCCGCCCGCATCTACGAGTTACACGACGGATCCGAAGGCGATCCCGGCGACGGTGTACTCAGTCCCCGAGCCGCAGGAAACAACACGGACAAGTCGACCGTCTCCCTGGATGAGAAGGTGATTCCCGGCGACTACGGCTACCTCCTGGTCCCCGTATTCACCAACTGGGCTTCGCCCGGGACCGCGAGTCTCCGGTTCCTGCTCATCCCGCGATCCGGACCGGGCGACGGAATCGTGATCGGGACCGCTCCGTGGCCCTCCACTTTCTCCGGAAGGTGGTGGAACCATGCACGATGACATGAATATGTACCCCGTCTGCATCCTGCCGGATCGACCCAGGGATCGCCTTCGGAACGACGAAGATCCGGGCACCGAATTACGGATCCTGCCCGAGGCCCGCGGCCTCCTTTACCAGGGCAAAATGGACCAGGCCCTCTCGAAGCTGGAAACCCTGTTCTCGTCTTCCGGCTTGTGGGCCGGACCCTCCACTACCTCCATCAATGGTTCCAACCGCAGGGAAGCCACTTTGCTGAAGGCCTGGTGCCTGATCGGGCAAAAGCAGCATTCCGAGGCGAAACTTTGGTTGGAAACGGCCTACCGCAACGGTCATCTCCCCCAGGACGACCCCGGCGCACGGGTAATCATCCTGAACAAGATGCTCTGCGGAGAAAAGTACAAGGAAGTGCAGATCGAGGCCGAAGATCTGCTGGAGAAGGTCACGGATCCCGCCGACCGGAACCACGCCGAGCTGCGCATGGTGCTGGGTGCTGCGCTGCGCTGGCAGGGTAAGCTGGACGAAGCGGTCGGTCACCTGGAATTCGCCTGTTCGGCGTTCACTGTCATGGATGTCCCCGGCCGCGCCGCGGTGGCGGCGAACTTCCTGGGCTGGATCCAACTATCCCGGGGCCACCTGGACGAATCCCGCCGCTGGTTCGAAAAGAGCCTGGACATCAACACTGCTCTCGGTGCCCGGCTGCGCATGGCCCAGAACTATCAGAACCTGGCCATCGTCTGTTACAAGCAGGGGGACTACGGACCGGCCATCGAACTGCTGGAAAAGGAACTGGGCGAAATTACCGCGCACCCGGACATGATCTGCCGGGCCCAGATCGCCTTGGGCAACGTGCTGCGGATGCTGGGTGAATTCATGACCGCCCGGACGGCCCTGCTGAAGGCCTTCGCTCTGGCGGAGGAGCACGGATTTGCCCGGGAACAGGTCCTGGCCCTTGAGTTTCTGGGTGACATCTTCCGGGACGAGGGCGGGTTCAGCGAGGCGCGCTCCTATTACGATCGCGCCATGGCGCTGGCGCGTCCCCTGGCCGCCCGGGGGGATCTCGTGGGCGAGTTGTTGCGGCGCGAAGGCGAATGCCTGGACCACGAAGGCCGTCACGAAGAAGCCCACCATGTCCTGAGCGAGGCTCTGGAAGTTTGCGAGGCCGTCGGGGATCGGTTCGAGATTGCAGTCACGCGGCGGTGCCTGGGCGTAAACTCGGCCAACCTCGGACGCTGGAAAGCGGCCGGCGAGCTGCTGGAAGCCGCCTTGGTGGACCTGCGCGGTCTGACGGCCCGTTACGAAACCATGATCGCCTGCCACCGGTACTCCTCCGTGCTTGTGCGCCAGATCGATTCGGGCAACGCAGGCGCCCGGTCCGGACGTCTACTGGAAAAGGCCTGGAACCAGGCCCTGGTCGCCCAACAGATGAATCAGGAACTGGAAATCCCCCATCTGCGCGAGGAAACCACGGAAATGGTGAGCGGTCTGGCGCGGCGTCGCCTGCTGGGTCAGGAACGACCGGTCCGGCCGGCTGCCTTCTCCGCCCGCCGGTCTCCGGCCACCAGGATCGTCGCCGTGTCCGCCGCCATGCAGCAGGTCGTCCGTCGTTGTGACGGATTCGCCAGGTATGACAGCCCCGTTCTTATCCGCGGGGAAAACGGCACGGGCAAACGTCTGCTTGCCCGACGGATCCACGAAAACGGCCCGCGCGGGGCGATGCCATTTGTCAGCGTGAGTTGCGCCTCCGCGTCCCCGGACGCCATGGCCCGGGAACTGTTCGGGCAAACCACCGCCGAAGACTCAGGCATCAAATCCCTGCCCGGATTGGTGTCCCAGGCCCAAGGTGGCACCTTGTACCTGCGCGATATCGAAGCGTTGCCCCGCCAACTGCAGGGCAAACTTTTGCGGCTCATCCAGGAAAACATCTACCGTCCGGTGGGCGACTCCCGCGAACGGCTGGCCGATGTCCGGATCATCGTCTCGACCACGACCGCCCTGGCCGGTCTCGTCGATGAGGGGGCGTTCCAGCCGAATCTCTATTTCCGGTTGAAGATCATGTCGGTGGAGGTGGCTCCCCTGAGGGCCCGTCCCCAGGACATCGTGCCCCTACTGGATCATTTTCTGACCCGGCTGGAGGATTCATCCCTTGAGACAAGAGGTGTCTTCGATTTCCAGGGACTTGAAACCCTGGCCGACCACCGCTGGCCAGGCAACACCGCCGAGGTCGAGGCGGTCGCCCAACAGGCCTGGCTGGCCCGCAACCTGGGTCAGTCGGTCTCGGTGCGGCTGAATGACGGGCCGAAGGGAGATCGACTGGAGATCGTGGAAGGCGGTGGCACAGGTGTGGCGATCAATCCCGGTCATCCTTCGGGAATGACCTGGACCTCGCTGAACTCGTTGATCGACCGCAGCGGAGGCAACAAAGCCAAGGTGGCCCGCAACCTGGGTATCTCGCGGATCACCCTGTACCGGTGGCTGAAGCGGCTGGACCCGAAGATGGTCTGACCCGCCATTTAGCTCACCTTGTGCGTGGACAATCTCACGCTGTCGGGTTACACCTACGACAGCGGTGCCAATACCGAAACCTGCGATTCCCATTGATCGCCGGGTTCAAACGACCGCCCCGGAGGAGGTTCACGAACTCATTCTCCGGGGTTTCCTTTGAAAGCCGACCAGAATGACACACGCGCCATCCCGCCTCCGCAGATTCCTCGGCCGCCTGTTGCTGCTGATCGCCCCCCTTGCACTGGCCTTTGGAGCCGCTGAACTGGTGCTGCGAGTGACAGAAAAGCCCACTGCCGAGGGTGAAGAACCCGCCTCCGCGGACTCCCGCTGGCTGAACGTCGAAAAATCCGCGGAACTGGGCTGGATCTTTCCGCCCGACACCACCGGCGTGTACAGGAGTTCCGGTCGACACACGCCCGTGGTGACCAACGCCTGGGGCCTGCGGGGGCCCGAAGTATCCACAGATACCCTGACCCGCCGTGTGCTCGTGCTCGGTGATTCGTACACTTTCGGCTGGGGCATGGACGACCAGGCGGGGTTTGTGCGATTGCTGGAAACCGCGGTGCGGCGGGAATTCCAGCAGTCGCCGACGGAATTCATCAACGGCGGTCTGCCGGGATTTTCCATCTACCAGCAGATCCGCATGCTGGAATACGTTCGGAAGCGGACCAGGATCCACGCGGTGGTGGCAACCATCAGTCTGGCCAACGATATGATCGATGAACAGCGCATCCGCCGTTTCGCCCCGGACCACCTGGAGGATTTCAGTTACCACCTGCGCGATCCCGCCTCATCATCAGCCAGACTGATCGCCGCCAGCCGTCTTTTGACCCTGGTCGACCAACGCTCCACCCATGTGCAGTTCAGTCTGATCAACACCAGCCGGGAATGCCGGGATCTGGCTGATGAATCGCTGACCCGACTGGCGAACATCTGCCGTGAAGCCAACCTGCCCTTGGTCTGGGTGATCGTACCGCGGGCCCAGGAGATCCGGCCCGGTGGTGGGTGGCGCCGGGCTCTCAACGGATCCACCGACAGGTTGCGCGGGCACTTCCTCGAGTTGGCCGCCGACCTGGAGGTTCCCATCCTCGACCTGAAGCCCATACTGATCGTGGTCCAGTCCCGTGAGGAGGCCTATCTGCCCGCGGACACCCACTGGAGCGAGGCCGGGCACCTGGCCGTCGCCGAGGTGGTGCTGCACGATCTTCTCGAGGCATTCTGATTGCAGACACCTCCCCTGATCCGCTAAGATCCACCCCTTATTTGCAGATCTCAGTTTGTCCTCCGTCCTCTGGCCAAGGAGCCTTCCGATGAGCAGACGCCTAGCCTTTCTGACCATCGCCATGCTGATGATTTCCGGTCCCGCCGCCCTCGCCGGTACGGACACCACCTCTCCGGCCACGGCCAAGGCGCCCGTCGAGGAGGACTTCCACGGCACGATCCTTGTCGACGACTACCGCTGGCTGGAAAATGCCGACGACCCCGCGGTCGTGGCCTGGACCGAGGCCCAGCATGCCTACTCGGCGTCGATCATCGACAACCTGCCCCAGAAGGAGTGGCTGACCTCCCGCTTCAACGCCCTGTGGCGGTACGATGACGAATCCATCCCGCAAAGGGTGCTCCAGGGGGAAAGGCTGTTCTACCACACCAAGAAGAAGGAAGACGAGAAGTGGGTCTACGTGACCCGGGCCAGGGAGGGCGCCGAGGTCAAGGAGCTGCTCAACCCCAACACCTGGCCCGAGACCGAAACCCTGGCGGGTATTTCACCCAGCCGCGACGGCAAGTACATCGCCTTCGGCAAGGCCCATGGCGGCGACGAGAATCCCATCATTCAGGTGATGGTCGTCGAGACGGGCGAGATACTGCCCGACAAGCTGCGCGGCTGGAAGCAGGGCGTGAACAGCTGGCTGCCCGATGGCAGCGGCTTCTACTACACCTGCAAGCCGCTGGAGGGCGAGGTGTCCGAGGGTGAACACGAGTTCTGGCACAGCGTGTGGCTGCACAAGCTGGGCGATGATCCAGCCCAGGACGTCAAGGTCTTCTGGGATGAAGAAGTCAAGGAGTACTGGCACGGCGCGGGTGTGACCGAAGACGGCAATTACACCGTCTACTACCGCAGTCTGTTCAACGCCAACGATATCTATTTCCACAGGACCGGCACCGACGACCCCCTGGTCCCCCTGGCCGTCGGCATGGAGAACGAATACGGCACCCTGTTCGTGGAGGACAAGATCCTGATCACCACCAACGAGAACGCGCCCCGCAAGATGGTCTACATCACCGACGTCGATCACCCTGAACGGGAAAGCTGGCAGGTGTTCATTCCGGAGCACGAAAAGGATATGCTGCTGGGCGTCGGCGGCATCGACGGGCGCCTCTATGTCACTTACAGCCACAACGCCTACACCCAGGTGAAGATCTACGACATGGACGGCAACTTCCTGCGGGATCTGCCCCTGCCCACCATCGGCAGCGGCGGTGCCAGCGGACGCTGGTCCCAGCCCGAGGTCTGGGTCTATTTCTCGTCCTTCGGCTATCCGTCCACGACCTTCAAGTACCACTTCGACAAGGACGAACTCGAGGTCTACCGCAAGTTCCCGGTCGAGGTCGATGTTGACGATGTGGTCTCCGACCAGGTCTGGTACGACAGCAAGGACGGTACGCCAATCTCCATGTTCATCGTCCACGACAAGAAGATGAAGCTGGACGGGACCAACCCCTGCCTGTTGACCGGCTACGGCGGATTCGATGTCTCGATGCGGCCGCGCTTTTCCACCAGTGCCCTGGTCTGGCTTGAAGCCGGCGGCATCTTCGCCATACCCAACCTGCGTGGCGGCGGCGAATACGGACGCGAATGGCACGAGGCGGGTATGATGGAAAAGAAGCAGAACGTCTTCGACGACTTCATCGCGGCGGCCGAATTCCTGATCGCCAAGGGCTATACCAATTCGGAAAAACTCGCCATCCGCGGCGGCAGCAACGGCGGCCTGCTGGTCGGCGCCGCCACGGTGCAGCGTCCGGACCTGTTCCGGGTTGTCGACTGCGGCGTACCCCTGCTGGACATGTTGACCTACCACCGGTTCGGTCTGGCCAACATCTGGGCCGAGGAATACGGCAGCAGCGACGACCCGGAGCAGTTCAAGTACCTGCTGGAGTACTCACCCTACCAGAACGTGAAGGACGGCGTGAAGTACCCGGCCTTCCTGGTGACCGGCAGCGAAAACGACGCCCGGGTCGACCCGCTTCACGCCCGCAAGATGGCCGCCCGGCTACAGGCTGCCGATGAGGGAGGCGGACCGATCTGTCTGTTGATCCGCGGGGCCTCGGGCCACGGTGGCGGGACCACCATCACCACCAAGATTGATCAGAACGCTCGGGAAACCGCTTTCCTGATGCACTTTTTGGGGATGGAGGCGCCGGAGTAGAAGAGCTCCCAGGATGAAAAAACGCCCCCGGAACTTCTGGTCCGGGGGCGATTTCTTTGCGGCGA
>CBDUYZ010000059.1:0-11535 GCA_965371575.1 uncultured bacterium | reverse complement strand
GGGAACTGGCCCGGGATCTTCTGGCCGCCGGCGTGAAGGTGAAGATCATCGACCGTAACGAGGAGAAGTGCCGGCGGGCGGCCGAACAGCTCAGGCACGCCTTGGTGCTGCACGGGGAGGGATCGGACACCGAGTTGCTGGAAAGCGAAGGTGTCAGCGAAATGGATGGCTTCGTTTCCGTCAGCAACGACGAGGAAACGAACATCATGTCCTGCCTGTTGGCGCGCTACCACGGCGCGGGCAAGACCGTCTGTCTGGTCAACCGCCCCGATTACGTACCTCTTCTGCCTCTGCTGGGGGTGGATGCCGCGGTTTCGCCCCGGCTGTCAACCTCGACCTGGATCGCCCGGTTCGTCAAACGCGGCGCGGTCATCAACGCGGAGAATCTGGGCCTCACCGGAGCGGAAATCCTGCAGCTGAGGGTAGGCGATACATGCGCCTGGTTGGGCAGTAAGCTGATGGATCTCGATTTCCCCACCCACGCCGTCATCGGGGCGGTCCTCAAGCGGGGCCGGGTCGTCACGCCGGGTGGTGACACGGTGTTGACGGCGGGCGATGAAGTCGTCGTCTTCGCCCTGCCCGACGCGGTGGACAAGGTCGAGGAATTCTTCGCCGGCGGCGCATCGTGAACATCCAGTCCGTCGTCAAGGTCCTGGGCTTTTTGATGCTGGTCACGGCCGGTTGTCTGCTTCTGCCTGCCCTGGTGTCGCTGCACTACCGGGAAAGTGATTGGATCTGGTTCCTGGTCTCGGCAGGCATCGGCGCGGTGGTGGGCGGCGGAACCCTGCTGGCCCTGCGCGACGCCCCCGACCTGCGGGTCCGCGAGGGTTTTGCGGTGGTGGCTTTCGGCTGGCTCTGCGTCGGCCTGCTCGGCGCTGTTCCGTTCTGGCTCAGCGGCCAGATTCCCTCCTTCACCGATGCGGCCTTCGAGTCCATTTCGGGCTTCACCACCACCGGGGCATCCATTCTCACGGACATCGAAAGCCGCAGTCACGGGGTCCTGTTCTGGCGAGCCTTCTCCCAGTGGCTGGGCGGCATGGGGATCGTGCTGCTGGCGGTGGCCATCCTGCCCCTGCTCGGAGTCGGCGGCATGCAGCTCTATCGGGCGGAGGTTCCCGGCCCGGTGGCCGAGCGTCTGACACCCCGCATCCGGGAGACGGCCAAACGCCTGTGGGCGGTATATTTCCTGCTGACCGTCCTGGAAATCGGCGCCCTCATGATCGCCGACATGGGTCCCTTCGACGCGATCTGCCATTCCTTCGCCACCATGGCCACCGGTGGTTTTAGCAATCACAACTCCAGCATCGGGGGATACGCCACGCCCGCGGTGGAATGGATCATCGTCCTGTTCATGTTACTGGCCGGCACCAATTTTTCCCTGCATTACCTGGCCCTGACCGGGCGTTGGCGGGTCTATGGCCGGGACGAGGAATTCCGGTTCTACCTGTCGATCATGCTGGTCTGTGTCTTGATGATCTCCGGTGTACTCATCTCGATAAACTTCTACCCCATGTGGCACGACACGGTGCGGCACACGGTGTTCCAGGTGACCTCCATCCTCACGACCACGGGCTTCGCCACCTCTGATTACCTGCTTTGGCCGCCGGTGGCCCATGCCCTCCTGTTGATCCTGATGACCGTCGGGGGCTGCGCCGGATCCACCGGAGGCGGCATCAAGGTTATGCGGGTCTTCATCCTGTTGCGCCATGCCAAGCTGGAACTCAAGAAGATGCTGCATCCGCGCGGCGTGTTTACCCTGTGGTTCAACAACCGGGCCCTGTCTCCAGCGCTGCAGACCAATGTTCTTGGCTTTTTCCTGCTCTACATGGTTGTGTATATTGCGGGGGTACTGATCCTGACGTTTGGCGGCCGGGACATCGTGACCAGCGTGGGCGCCACCGCCGCGACCCTGGGAAACATCGGTCCCGGTCTGGGCCTGGTAGGTCCGGCGGGCAATTACGCCTTCCTGGTCGACTGGGAAAAGTGGCTTCTGGTGCTGTTCATGCTGATCGGCCGGCTGGAAATCTTCACGGTGCTCGTGCTGTTCCTGCCCGAGGCCTGGCGACGCAGTTGAAAAGGTGATCCTGGCAGGATCCTGAGATGATCGGTGGCTTCCAGGAGGAGACCCGCGAAATGAGCATGGAACTGGAACATCCCGACTGGGCCGTCGAGCCGGAGGAAGCCGCCGACAGATGTACCGGCTTCATCCGGGCGATTCTCGAAGCCGCGGGTAGGGAATCCCTCGTGGTGGGGTTGTCCGGAGGTATCGATTCGGCCGTTTCCGCCGGCTTGGCCGTACGCGCTCTGGGCGCGGACAAGGTGCTGGGCGTGATGATGCCCTACGCCACGAGTTCCTCCGCCTCTGTGGACGACGCGGCGGCCGTGGCCGCGGTCTTGGGTATGAAGACCGAGAAGATCGATATCACCCCCATGGCCGACGCATTCCTTGGGGATATTCCTGCGGGCGATCTGATCCGCTGCGGCAACGTGATGGCCCGCTGCCGGATGATCGTTCTGTACGACATCTCGGCCCGTGATGGATCGCTGGTTCTGGGCACCGGCAACCGCACCGAGGACCTGCTCGGCTACACGACCATGTACGGGGACAACGCCTGCGCCCTGAATCCGCTCGGGCAGCTCTACAAGACCGAAATACGGCTCCTGGCCAAACACCTGGGGTTGCCTGAGGCCGTCCTGACGAAGGCCCCGAGCGCGGACTTGTGGGAGGGCCAGGCCGACGAGGACGAACTGGGTTATACCTACACCGAAGTCGACCGCCTCTTGGTCCACATGGTCGATCATGGCCTGGGCCCGAAGAGGCTGGAGACCCTGGGATTCGCCGCCGCCCTGGTCGACAAGGTGGCCGGTCGCGTGAAGGCCATGGCCTTCAAACGCAGTGCTCCGCCGGTGGCCGTGTTTTCCGGCCGGTCCGACCCGGACGGTGAAAGCACGGTGCCCGCTCCCGCGGGTGAATCCTTCACCGACGGGGGTTTTCATTGATCCAGGTCCATGTGCCCGAAGTCGAGTTTCCCGGCGGTCAGTGCCATTTCGTGGCCACACCCATCGGGAATTTGGGTGACATCAGCCTGCGGGCCCTGGCAGTACTATCTGTCGCCGATGTTGTTTTCGCCGAGGATACGCGGCACACCCGGCGCCTGCTGGACCGTTACGGCATCCGGGTCCCGCTGGCCAGCTACCACGACCACAACAAGGCCAGGGTGGTGCCGGTCATCGTGTCGCGGCTGAAGCACGGGGAGAAGGTGGCGGTAGTCAGCGATGCGGGTATGCCCTGCATCTCGGATCCCGGTTTCACCTTGATCCGCTCCCTGCTGCAGGAGGACCTGCCCTGGACGGTGATTCCCGGGCCCTCCAGTACGGTGACTGCTCTCGTTCTGTCGGGTTTTACCCCGGACCGGTTCCTCTATCTGGGGTACGCCCCGCGGAAAAAAGGCCAGCGGCGGACCTTCCTGGAAGGCGCTCTAACTGAAGCGGGAAGCGTCCTGATCTTCGAATCGTGTCACAGGATCCGGTCGACCCTGGAAATCCTGGCGGAATTGGCTCCGACGCGGATATTGGCGGTAGTCCGGGAAATCTCGAAAATTCATGAGGAGACCCTGCGGGGAAACGCGGGACAGCTGCTGGAAATCATGACGGGCCGGCGCCTCAAGGGCGAACTAGTCATCGTCCTGCAGGGACGGGGAGGAAGACGGCTCAAGGCAGCTGGAAAAACAGGAGAACAATGATGGGATTCGCGGAATTCAAACAAGGCTTCCGGGGCAGGATGCGGCCGCTGGTTCTGGGTGTGGACAGGCTGGGCATGACCCCGCTGGCTGTCTCCCTCGTCGGCCTGCTGATCACCGCGCTTGCGGGGTTGATCGTCGCTCGCGGAGGTCTATTCGTCGGGGCCCTCGTGTTCCTGATCGGCTCTGGTTTCGACATGCTGGACGGCGATCTGGCCCGGTTGCAGGGTACGGTTTCCCGCCGGGGAGCCTTTCTTGATTCCTGTTTCGATCGCCTGGGTGAAGCGTTTCTCTTCGCGGGGCTGACCTGGTATTTCGCGACCCGGCCATTAGGGGGCGACCCGGTGGCCCTGGTCCTGATCACCTGGGTGGTGGTGGGCAGCCTGACCACGAGTTACGTTCGAGCCCGGGCCGAGGGCGTGGGTGAGACCTGCACCGTCGGTTTCCTGCAGCGCACCGAGCGGGTTATCATCTTGGCGGTGGCTCTTATGCTCGGCCGCTGGGCAGTGGTGCCGGCCCTGTGGTTCCTGGCTGTGGCGACCCTGGCGACCACCGTCCAGCGTATAGTCCACGTCGCGGTCAAGCTGCCGGGTGCCGAGTCCCAAGACCAGGAGGATGAACTGTGACACCCACGTCCGGCGACCTTTCCGGAAGCACGGATCACCGGGGTCTGTTGATCACTTTCGAGGGGCCCGAGGGCAGCGGCAAGACAACCCTGATCAACGCCATTGCCGGCCATCTGGCGGAGAAGGGCGAGGATCCCCTGATCCTGCGCGAACCCGGCGGGACCGACATCGGCGAGCAGATCCGGAACATTCTGCTCGATACGGCGTCTGAAGGGATGTTCGCGGAAACCGAACTGCTGCTGATGGTGGCGAGCCGGGCCCAGTTGGTGCGGGAGAAGATCAAGATCGGCCTGGAGGCGGGTATGATCATCCTCTGCGACCGTTTCGCAGATGCTTCAGTGGCCTATCAGGGGTTCGGACGCGGACTGGGCGAAAAACAGGTCCACGTTCTCAACAAGCTGGCCCTGGGCAATATCGAACCCGACATGACCTTCCTGTGTCTTCTGCCGCCGGTAGAGGGTCAGAAAAGGCTCTGCCACGAAACCACCGACCGTCTGGACCGGGAAACTGCGGAATTCCACCAGCGGGTGTACGAGGGATACCAGGCGATGGCGGTTTCAGGGGTTCTGCGTTTTAAAGTAATAGACGCCACCGATTCGCCGGAAGAGATGCTGAAAAAGGCGCTCGGACACCTGAAACGACTTGATCACGGGCTTCTCAAATATCTTTAAACGGGATTCGGCGAAGTGCCGAATACAGCCTGAACACGCTAACGAACGTCAATGAAGGAATGATGAATGAGCAATCACCAGAATAAACACCGCGGCCAAGCCGTCCCTGCGTACCTGCTGCACCGGCTTGTCCTTTTTCCCTTGCTGCTGTCGTTGCTGGCGGCGTCACTGGCCGTGGCCGGCGACGAGCCAGCGACCACCAGGCGTCGGGAGTTCTACGACAGTCTCAAGATCATGGGCGACGTCTACGACAAGATCATCAACAACTACGTCGATGAGATGGACCCCAAGGAAATCATGGAAGCGGCCATCAACGGCATGCTCGACCAGCTCGACGAACATTCCAACTACCTGCCGCCCATGAACTACGAGGACCTGGTGATGTCCACCGAAGGCGAGTTCGGCGGTCTGGGCATAACCATCAACATCCGCGATCACTATCCCACCGTGGTGTCGCCCATCGAGGGGACGCCGGCCTATTACATGGGCATCCAGGGCGGGGATCAGATCATCGAGATCGAGGGTGAATCCAGCGAGGACTTCACAAGCCGCGAAGCCGTGAAACTGCTGCGCGGCAAGCCGGGAACGCAGGTCAACATCACCATCAGGCGGCCGGGAGTGGAATTGCCCCTGCCTTTCACCATCACCCGGGACATCATCAAGATCGAGAGCGTGCCCTACGCCTTCATGATCGACGACATCGGCTACATCCGGGTCCAGAACTTCGCCCGTTCCACCAAGGACGAACTGAAGGTGAAGCTGGACGAACTGATCGCCGCGGGCATGAGGGGGCTGATCCTGGATCTGCGTTTCAATCCCGGCGGCCTGCTGAATGCCGCGCAGGGAGTCGGTGAGCTCTTTCTGCCCAAGGACGAGTTGATCGTCTTCACCAAGGGCCGGCTACGCTCCCAGAACCATTCCTTCTACAGCGAAAGCCGGGGCAAGGTCTACAACGACGTGCCCGTGGTCGTGATGATCAACGGGTCGTCGGCTTCCGCGAGCGAAATCGTGTCGGCGGCCATCCAGGATCACGATGCCGGCCTGGTGGTGGGGAAGACGTCCTTCGGCAAGGGTTCGGTGCAGACAGTGTTCCGCCTCGACGAAAACGAAGCCCTGAAACTGACCACCGCCCGCTACTATACGCCGAGTGGCCGGTCGATCCACCATGACCGCCCCCGGCACGCCGCCGATCCCCTGGCGGAATTAACCGAGGGCCCGGAAGAGGTCGAATCCACTGCCGAGCCCGAGGAACTTGACAAGGATCCTGCCGAGAAGGAAGTGTACCGGTTTCACCGGGAAAAATTCTACACCGACAGCGGCCGCGTGGTGTATGGCGGCGGGGGCATCAACCCGGACATAGAAATCGATCAGGATTTCCTGAAGGATTTCGAGGTGGCCGTGGAGCGTGACGGGGCCCTGTTCAGTTTTGCCGTGGAATATGCCGCGAAACATACGGACATCCCCGGGGAATACCAGGTCAACGAAGCGGATTTCGCCCAGTTCAAGGAATTCCTGGCCGGTCGGGAAAAGATCGGTGAGTACCTCGAGGTCTTCGATCTGGCCTACAGCGATTCGCTGGTGGACGCCAACAGCGAGTTCCTCAAACGCGGCATCAGGCGCGAGGTGGCTCGCCGTCTGCACGGTCCCCAGGCGGCGTACAAGGTGGCCATCGAGGCTGACGCCCAGCTTCACGAGACCCTGGATCTGTTCAGCAAGGCCAGGACCCTGCCGGAGCTGCTCGCCTTGGCCGAGGAATGGAACAAGGAGCAGATGCGGTTGCTGGCCGCCGAGGGCGACGGCGAGAAAGAGGAACCCGTTTCCAACTGATTTCCCGGACGATATACACACGAGAGCCCCTCTTTACGGGGGGCTCCTTTCAATTTTCGTCCGTTCGAACAGCGGACTGTACTGGATAAGGGGAAGCCAGACCGGAGTCTGGTCAACCGACCAGGTTCAGCTTGTGCATCACGTTTTCGAGGAGGAAACCATCTTCGCCGGCCAGGTTGAGGAACTCGAACCCGCACTTGCTGAATTCGGAGTTGGTGTCCGCATTTGCATAGACGGCCTTGGCCTCAAGGCAGACATCGGAGCGATGATGGACCATGATCGGCAGGATGATCCGGAAATTGTAGGTCTTGCCGGGCATGATATCGTCCTTGGTGACCAGCATCATGCCGTCGGCGGTGATGTCGACCACGCGTCCCACCGTCTTCCCGGTGTCGTTGTTGATGACCCGGACCAGATGGGGGGTGGTTTTTCGCGGCCTATGGCGATGGTTTTCCATGTTCCGTCCTTTCGGGATGGTCAGTGTCCAAATTTCATCGGCCGAAGACCCAAGGGACTTGAGCGCTGAATGACCGCGAATTTTGCCCTGACGGGTGTCAATACCGGACGAATCTGCTAGTGTGGCGGAGAATATTCCGGTCCACCACGTCGAGCGGGAGAAAAATGTGACGATGCATAAGTGGCTGAACATTGTACTCGCGTTCACGGCCCTGATCTTGAGCATCGGAGCCGGTGCGGGAGCAGAGGAAGGCATGTACCCCATGAACGAACTGGGTACGCTGGACCTCAAGGCCGCCGGCCTGGCGATCGAACCGGCGGCCATCTACAACCCAGACGGTCTGGGGCTGGTAGACGGGATCTGCAAGCTGGGGGGCTGTACGGGATCCTTCGTTTCCGACCAGGGCCTGATCATGACCAACCACCACTGCGCCTTCCGGGCGATCAGGGATGCCAGTACGGCCGGGCACGACTATCTGGCGGAGGGGTTTTCGGCCAGGACCGGGACGGATGAATTTCCCGCCGTGGGTTACACCGTGCGCATCACCGAGAGTTATCGTGACGTTTCGGCGGAGGTGCTCGCCGCCGTCAGCGAAAACATGGCGCCCCTGGAGCGGACCCGGGCCGTCGAAAGGAAGATGAAGGAAATCAGCCTGGCCACCGAGGCGAAGAACCCCGGCAAGCGGGCCGAAGTGAACGAGATGTTCATAGGCAAGAGCTACGTGCTGTCCCTCTACACCTACCTGAAGGACGTGCGCCTGGTCTACGCGCCGCCCAAGGCGGTGGGCAATTTCGGCGGTGAACAGGACAACTGGATGTGGCCCCGTCATGCCGGGGATTTTTCCTTCATGAGAGCCTATGTGGGACCCGACGGCCGGCCTGCGGAATATGCCGCCGACAACGTGCCATACCGTCCGCTGAAGGTGTTGCAGGTGTCCAGCACGGGGGTCGGCGAAGGTGATTTCGTCTTCATCTTCGGTTATCCGGGCACCACCTACCGCCACCGCTCGGCGGCTTTTCTCGCCTACCTGACGGAGGCCTACATGCCGTTCATCGTGGACTGGTACGGCTGGCAGATCGACCATCTCGAGAATCTCGCCCCGGATGACCGTGACCGCCAGCTGGCGCTGGTCGCGCGAGTCAAGGGTCTGCACAACACCTTCAAGAACTACCGGGGCAAGCTGCAGGGGGTCGAACGCCTGGACCTGTTGGCGAAAAAGCGTGCGGAGGAAGATAGCCTGCAGGAGTTCATCGAAGCGGATTCCGACCGACAGGGGCGCTACGGCGACGTTCTGGCCCGGCTCGACACCTACTACCGGGACAGGGCGGCGAGCATCCCTGCGGAGTTGTGGCTCAGGTTCATGCTGCGCAGCCCCCAGATCATGAGGGCGGCCTTGACGGTCTGGGAAAACGCCCAGGAAAGGGGCAAGCCCGAGACGGAACGGGAATGGGCGTACATGAATCGCAACATCGATCAGACCATCAACGGGCTCAAGGTCATCGCGGACAGCTTCGACGCCGCGGCGGACCGCCTGATCATGGCCGAACTGCTATTGAGGGCCGGCGGCATGAAGCAATGGGCGACCGCGGCGGAACTCGAGGGTTTGACCGGGCAGGGAGGAGCGGAAGCCGCCGGGAATTTCCTGACCGGGATGTTCGCCGACACTGATCTGATGCGACAGGAGTACCTGCTGAAGGCCATGGATCTGTCGACCGCCGAGCTGGAGGAACTCCAGGATCCCTTCCTCGATCTGGCCGCCGCTCTCTACGGCTACTGGGCTCGCCAGCACGAGGATGACAAGCGGCGCAAGGGCGAGCTGGACCAATTGCAGGCGGCCCTGGTCGACGTTCGGCGGGCCTTTCTCGGCACCGAATTCGTGCCTGACGCCAACGGCACCCTGCGTTTCACCTATGGCCGGATCGAAGGCTACTCACCCTGCGACGCGGTGTGGAAAACTCCCCTGACCACGGTGCGGGGCATCATGGAAAAGGATACCGGAACCGAGCCTTTCGCGGTGCCGGCGCTCATGAAAGACCTGGTGGCGGCGGAGGAATTCGGTCCATTTGCAAGCAGCGAACTGGGCGGTGTTCCTGTCAACATCCTCTACAGCACCGACACCACGGGCGGCAGTTCGGGCAGCCCGGTGTTCAACGCCGTGGGCGAGATCGTCGGGCTGAACTTCGACCGGTCCTGGGAGGCCACCATCAACGATTTCACCTGGGACCACAGCTACAGCCGGTCAATCGGGGTGGATATCCGGTATGTGCTGTGGGTGACCTGGAAATTCGGGGGCGCCGACCGCCTGCTGGCCGAGATGGGTGTCGCTCCCATGAGCGTCAAATCCGAGCCAACGCCTGCCGAAGATCCGCGATGATGTCCTCGACATTTTCCAGGCCCACCGAAATACGGATCATGGCCGGATCGATGCCCACCTTGAACAGCTCTTCCTCGTTGTAGGTGGAGTGGGTCATGGTCCCCGGGTGCTCGATCAGGGTGTCCACGTCGCCCAGACTAACCGCCAGAGTGCAGAGCTGAACGTTGTCCATGACCACGCGGCCGGCTTCTCGTCCGGCCTCGGGACCGCCGCTGACCATGAAGCTGATCATACCTCCTGATCCGCGCTGTTGGCGCGCGGCCAGGTCGTGCTGGGGGTGGGTCTTCAGCCCGGGATAGATGACCTGGTCCACCTTGGGGTGGTAGCTGAGGAACTGGGCCACCTCCATGGCGTTGGCCATGTGCCGGTCCATGCGGACGGGCAGGGTCTTCAACCCGCGCAACAACAGCCAGGCGTTGAAGGGCGAGATGCAGCCTCCCACGTCTCTCAGGATCTCCATCCGCGCCTGCATGATCCAGTCAGCCTTGCCCACCAGGATGCCGGCCACCGTGTCGCCGTGCCCACCGATGTACTTGGTCGCCGAATGCAGGACTATGTCCGCGCCCAGCTCCAGGGGATTCTGGAGGTAAGGCGTGCAGAAGGTGTTGTCCACCAGCACGGGAATGCCCCGGGCCCGGGCGATCTCCACCACAGCGCCGATGTCGGTCAGCACCAGGGTCGGGTTGGCCGGGGTCTCGAGATAGATCATCCGGGTCTTTTTCGTGATGGCCCGGGCGAAGTTGGCCGGATCGTCGGCAGAAACCTCGGTGACGGTGATGCCCAGGCGTGGCAGCGTCTGGGTGAAGAGCTGGTGCGTGCCGCCATATAGCGTGTCACCGGCCACTATGTGGTCGCCGGTCTGGCAGCAGGTCAGCACCGCGGTGGTGGCGGCCGCCATGCCGCTGGCTAGGGCCAGAGCCGCCTCGCCCTTTTCCAGGTAGGCCATCTCCGTTTCCAGAGCGGCCTGGGTCGGGTTGCCCAATCGCGTGTAGACGTAGCTGGAATCCTCGCCCCGGAACACGGCCGCGCCATGTTCGGCATTTTCGAAAGCGAAGGTGGAGCTCTGGAAGATGGGCGTGCTCACTGCCCGAATGGGCTTTTCGCCCTCGTGCTTGTCCAGGTGCTTCTTGCCGTGGATGCAAAGTGTGGCGAAACCGGGTTCCCTGTGCTTTGCGGCCATCACTTGCCCCCCTTGCCGGCTCGCGGCAGATGCTTCCTGAGAGCGGTCACCTTGTCGAGAGCTTCCCAGGTGAATTCCTTGTCCGGCCGACCGAAGTGACCGTAGACCGCCGTTTCGGCGAAGATGGGCCGACGCAGGTCGAGACTTTCGATGATGCCCGCGGGGGACAGGTCGAATTCCTTGGCGACGATGACAGTCAGCCTGTTGTCCGGCAGCTTGCCGGTGCCGAAAGTATCCACGGTGATGGACACTGGATGAGTCATGCCGATAACGTAACTGACCTCCACCGCGCAGCGTTTGGCCAAACCCGCGGCGACCATGTTCTTGGCAACCCAGCGTGCGCCGTAACTGCCGCTGCGGTCGGGCTTTGTAGGATCCTTGCCGCTGAAGGCGCTTCCGCCGTGCCCGCAGGCCGGTCCATAACAGTCCACGGTGATCTTGCGTCCGGTCAAGCCGGCGTCGGCGCGTGGGCCGCCCTCGCTGAAGGTGCCCACGGGGTTGATCATCACCCGGGTATTCTTGTCCAGCAGGCCGGTGGGCTTCAGCACGGGGTTGATCACCAGGCGGCGCAGATCCTTGCGGAGCTTGCCGAGATCGGCGTCGACGTGATGGTGGGCCGACAGGACCACGCTGTCCAGGGCCACGGGTTTGTTGTTTTTG
>CBDUYZ010000058.1:0-11681 GCA_965371575.1 uncultured bacterium | reverse complement strand
GACGCCTCCGGGCAAGGTCAGGCCCTTCGTGCTGCTCAGCCTGGGCGCAACCTACTTCAGCCCCACGGAAGGCACGTTCCTCCTCGACGAGGGTGATCCTGACACTTTGGTTCATACCCAGTCCTCAACAAAATTCTCATTCAATCTCGGCTTAGGCATAAAATCCTACTTCGGGAAAGCGGAAAAAATTGGGATCCGCGCCTCATTCAAGGTCATGCCCACCTTTTACAATACATGGGGCGGAATGTATTTGGGCTCGGGCGGCGCTGGGCTCACCTTCTCCGGCAACGCCATATGGCAGTGGGAAGCGGCCGCCGGCCTGACGGTGAAATTCGGGGGCTGACCAACCTTTTAAGTCACGAAGATGCAGACAAGACCCGGATATTATGGTCCGGGTCTTTTTTTCTTTTGGTGGTATCAGACCTGCGGTGGTGAGGGCCACTGCTTGATGTACAGGTCCCGTTGCGGGAAGGGGATTTCGATACCCTCGGCAGCCAGTGCCTTGTAGACGCGGGTGTTGATCTCGTCGAGGACCCGCCCGCGGAAAACAGGATGTTTGACCCAGACCAGAATCTGGAAATCGAGGCTCGACTCGCCCATGGCGATGAAGCGCACCACCGGGGCGTGATCCTCGCTGGCATGGGAAACCCCTGTTGCGCATTCCAGCAGGATCTCCCGCACCTGATCCACATCGCTTCCGTAGGCCACGCTGGCGTTCACCCGCACCCGCATCCTGGGCGACGGACCGCTGGATTCGTTGACGATCTTGGCGTTGCCGATCACCGCGTTGGGCACGGTGACCTCGATGTTGTCGCGAGTCAAGAGTCGGGTCGAGCGCATACCGATCTCGGTGACGACCCCCCTTGTATCACCGTCGATGGTGATGTACTGGCCCACCTTGTAGGGCGCGTCCATCAGGATGAAAACGCCCGAGATGAAGTTGGCCAGGGTGTCCTTGGCCGCAAAGCCCACCGCGATGCCCATGACCCCGGCGCTGGCCAGCCAGCTGGTCAGATTCACGTGCCAAGCCGACATGATCATATAGGTCATGAACCCGAACAAGGCGATCTTGTAGATGAACTGGATCAGGGGCAGGGTCTGGGGCTGGATCCACTGGTACTTTTCCGCGTTGGTACTCAGCTTCCTGAAGACGATACTACCGACGCCGTTCAGGAAACGGCCCCAGATCAGGGTCATCAACGTGGCGGTGATGCTTGTGACCACCTTGTCGATACTGTCGGCCTGGACAAAATCCGTTGTTGCGATGTGGACGCCTTGCAGAATCACCGTCCGCAGAACCGCCGGCCACAAGAATTCCAAGACCTTTTCGTCGACGTCGAATGAAGTTTTTCGGGAAATCCGGAACAGCAGCGGCATGACCAGGATGCGCAACATAAGGGCAACCACCGCGGCCAAGCCGATGATGATCGCCACCCGCCAGTACTGGTTTTGCAGATGTGTGTCGAGCCAGATATTTATCTGTTCCACGTCAATCATTCCTCCGGAACGGCCGGTCTGACCATCAGTACTTTTTCCTTGCGGATTTCCACCGTGCCCGGTTTGGCGCCGCGCGGTTTGGTCACGTAGCGTCCCCGCGTGCAGCTGACCGCCACCTGCTTGGACTCCCGTTTCTTGCTGTGCCAGGCGGCAACCGCGGCGGCGGCCTTGATGGTGCCGTTGTCCGGCTCCTGGCCTGCGGGCACCTGCAACAGGACATGGCTGCCGGGAAGCCCCTTCACATGGAACCAGTAGTCGTTGGCCTTGGCCGTCTTGATGGACAGATGGTCGTTGTCCTGGTCTTTTTTACCGGCCAGAACGATCCACCCGCCCGGCAGTTCATACCGCCAGAGCCGGGGTTCGAAGCGTTCGTGCGGGTCGGGTCGGGTCATGGGGCCTCGGATTCCTTGTAACCCACCGCCGCGCTACTGTAAATGCCGATGTTCTCGAGTTCATCCGCATTTTTCACTTGTCTCTCCTCCGTTGCTGAAGCAGGCGATGCTTTCGAACAACCGGGCGAAATCCCGCCGAGCCCTGTCCATGGCTGCGGTGTCCAGACAATAGCAAATCCGCGGACCTTTGATCTCACTCCGGATCAAACCCACTTTCTTCAGTTCCTTCAGATGCTGGGAAACGGTCGACTGGGACAGGGGCATGCGGTCCACGATGCCACCGCAGTTGCAGGCCCGCCCGGCGAGGATCCGCAGGATCTCCAACCGACCCGGGTGACCCAGCGCTTTGGCTACATCGGCCAGGGCCACCAGGTCCTTGCTGAATTCACCTGCTCTTCTTCTCGCCACGACGGCCCCCTTTATCGTAGATCGCAAATATACGATAAAAACAATATTCAGCAAGCCGGAATCTCAGTATTTTTGCCGGAACTTTTCTCAAATATTGCAGTTTCCGTGTATCGGCGCGTATATTGGGGCGCTAAATTTGTTCGCATTAATCTTCGCATTAATCCGATTTTTTCCAACCCCTGAGGAGTCTTCGCGATGATCGAAGTTCGTGGTATCAGCAAGAGCTTCGGGACCACGGTCGCGCTCGACGACGTCTCGTTTCGGCTGGACCGGGGAGAAATCCTCGGCTTCCTGGGCCCGAACGGCGCCGGCAAAAGCACGGCCATGAAGATCATCACCACTTTTCTGGCCCCCGACCAGGGCCAGGTCACGGTGGATGGGATCGATGTCCTGGAGCGGCCGCTCGATGTGCGGCGACTTATCGGCTACCTGCCGGAAAATGTTCCCCTGTATCTGGACATGAACGTCAAGGAATACCTGACCTTCGTCGGTCGGGCTCGCGGGCTGTCGTCCGATCGGCTGCGCAGCCGGCTCGACTGGTGCGTCGAGAAATGCGGTCTGGTCACGGAATACAAGAAGAACATCGGCGAACTCTCCAAGGGTTTCAGGCAGAGGACCGGACTGGCCCAGGCGCTCATCCACGATCCCGATATCCTGATCCTGGACGAGCCCACCAGCGGGCTGGACCCCCTGCAGATCCTCGGCATCCGCGACCTGATCAAGAGCCTGGCCGGGGATAAGACGATCATCTTCTCTACCCACATTCTCCAGGAAGTCAGTCCTGTAACCGACCGTGTGGTGATCATCAACGAGGGCCGGATCATCGCCGATGGCAATGTCGGCGAATTGTCCCGCGACGCCATGGGCACCAACCGCGTGTTCATCGGCATCCGCCAGGAAGCGGACTCCATCGAGCCCGCCCTGAGGGAACTGTCCGAAGTGACCGAGGTCCGCCCCCTGCCTGTCGGAGAGGGTAGCCGCTTCGAAGTGCGCGGCTCCTTCGATTCCGACCTGGTAGGCGCCGTGGACCGGTTGGCGCGCAGCCGGAACTGGGATCTGACCCAGCTGCACGAGGCCGCCTTCAGTCTCGAAGACACCTTCATCTTCCTGACCCGCCGGGCCAACGATTCCCGGCGCAGCGATCTGAAGGGGGTGGCGTAGATGCAAAGCACTCTGATCATCTTCAGACGCGAGTTCGCCTCCTATTTCAACAGTCCTATCGCCTACATCTTCATCATCGCGTTTTTGGTGCTGAATGGCGGGCTGTTCATGACAGGGTTCTTCCTGAACGGCGCGGCCGATCTGCGGTCGTTCTTCGGTACCCTGCCTTTCTTCCTGATTTTCTTCATTCCCGCGGTGAGCATGCGACTGTGGGCCGAGGACAAGCGGACCGGCACTTTCGAACTGCTGATGACCCTGCCCGTGCGCACCCGCGAAGTGATGATGGGCAAGTACCTGGCGGCCCTGGCCTTCTACCTGGTCGCACTGGCCGGCACCCTGCCCCTGCCGATCATGGTCTCGGCCCTGGGCAATCCCGACCTGGGCGCGATCTGGAGCGGGTACATCGGCGCCGCCTTGCTGGGCGGGCTCTACCTGGCGGTGGGGACCTTCACCAGCGGGTTGATGCGCGACCAGATCTCCGCCGTGATCCTGGGGATCATGGCCTGTTTCCTGATCTTCATCGTCGGCGTACCCGGCGTGGCCGCGACCATAGACGGCTGGCTGCCCGGCTTCGGTTCCTTCCTGCAGCACTATGTGGGCCTTTCGGATCATTTCGAGATGATGTTGCGGGGCGTGATCACCCTGGGCGACCTGGCCTATTTCCTGGGTCTGACCGCCGTGTTCCTCTCCCTTAACACGCTCTGGCTGAAAGGGGGAAAGTACTAATGAACAGCAAACGCAAAAATTTTCGCGTCACCTTTGCCGTGTCGGTCGTGCTACTGGTCGCCATCGCCTTTTTCCTGGTCTCGGTGCTGGACAACCTGCCCGGGGCCCGTATCGACATGACCAGCGACAATCTGTTCACCATGTCGCCGGCCGCAGCCAAGATCCTCCAGGGTCTGCAGGTGCCGGTGCAGGTGAAACTGTACATCACACCCGCGGGCAAGATGCCGACCCAGCTGCGCGACCTCGAACGGGACATCACCGAACAGATGCGCAACTTCGAGCAGGTGGCCGACGGCATGCTCGAATTCCAGGTCTTCAACCCCCAGGATGACGAGGAGATGCAGAAGGCGCTGGCCGGCAAGGGGATCCGACCGTTCCAGGTCCAGTCCATCGAGAAGGACGAGATGGGCATCAAGCTGATCTGGAGCGCGATGACCATCGCCTACAAGGACAAACCCGAAGAGGTGTTGCCCCAGGTCCTGCCGCAGAACCTGCCCGCCCTCGAACAGGACATCATCGGCCCGGTCTACCGCCTGACGAGGGAAAAAGCGCCGCAGATCGCGGTGTTCGGTCCCAAGAAACCGGTCGATCAGCAGCTGGCCATGATGTACCTGCAGCAGGGCATGCAACCGCCCGAACCCACCGAGCAGTACGCCCAGCTCGCCGAGCTGATGCGTCGGGGTCACTACGAGGTGGTGCCAATCGAACTGACCGAGGCCTCCCCCGTGCCCGAGGATGCGGACGCCCTCATAGTGATGGCCATCAGCCCGCTTAACCAGCGGCAGGTCTACGAAATCAACCGGACCCTGCGCCGGGGCGTGCCGGTGGTCATGGGACTGCAGGCCCACCAATACAGCTACAGCCCCGCCCCTAGAGGTGGCTGGTCCATCACCGGGCAGGCCGTGGAAACAGGCCTGGAACCCATGCTGGCGGAATTCGGTCTGACCGTCACCGAGGATCATTTCATGGACACCGCCATGGAAGTCATAGACCTGCCTCGTGAGGTGAACCTGGGCGGCCTGCGCATGCAGACCCGTGAGCCGGTCCGTCTACCGATCCAGATCCGGGTGACCGAAACGCAGATGGACCAGGATTCCCCCCTGGTCAACCGCATCGGCACGATCTTCTACCTGTGGGGTACACCGATCATCAGCGAGGCCGACAAGCTCGATTCCCACGGACTGCAGGCCACGGAGCTCATGCACAGCAGCGACCATGTCTGGTCCGAGGCCTGGTCCGAGGGTCCCGTGACCGCCGCCATGCTCAGCCCCGAGGGCAAGACCATGACAGCTGCACAGCCGCTGGCCGTTCTCGTCCAGGGTGTCTTCCCCGACACCTTCGAAGGCGAGGATGTTCCGGCCTGGCCGGAGTCCGGGGATCCCGCGTCGGCAGAAGAGGATCCTCTGGCCCAGGGCTCGGACACGCCCACGGTGGTGGACCCCCAGCCGGGCGGCCTGTTCCTCATCGGTAGCGCCAAGATGTTCGACGACAACATCCTGGCCGCCGGACAAAACGCCCTGCTGCTGCTAAACGCCGTGGATTACCTGGCTGGATCCAAGGATCTGCTGGAAATCCGCAGCAAGACCCTGACTCAGCGGGTGGTCAAGTCCGTGACGGCCAGGGAGAAGATGATCTGGCGGATCGTCGGGGTACTGCTGGTACCCGCCATATTCGCGGTCTTCGGGATCCTTCGCGCGGGTATGCGCCGCAAGGAAGCCGACCGGTATCGCAAGACCATCAAACACTCGACCGACGCCGTCGGCTAAAGAAGGATGATGACGATGATCAAGAACCGAAACATCCTGATCCTGGCCGGGGTCCTCGTGTTGCTGCTCGGGATCAGCCTGGTCCAGAAAACGGACCACGACACGAGCACCGGCCGGTCATCCACCGTGAAGGTCGTCGAGGGCGCCGTCACTGCCGACCAGTTGGACCGCATCACCCTGGGACAGGGTGAGGATGAAGAAGCCGTGGTGCTGCTCTCCACGCCCACCGGTTGGGTGATCGCCAGCGCCTGGGACGCGCCTGCAAACAAACAACGCCTCGATACGCTGCTGCGCAACGTGAGCGATCTCAGCGGCGAGTTCAGATCCGACAACGAGTCCGTGCTGGCCGACTACGGCCTGAGTGATGAAGGATCGGTGAAGATTCGGGCCTACGACAAGGAGGGCAACCTGGCCCTCGCGGTGGACATCGGAGGCAAGCCGGAGCGCTTCCCCGGGAACTTCGTCAAGCGCCCCGGCTCGAGCGCGGTGTACCTGAGCCAGGTCAACCTGCTCTCGAAGTTGGGCCTGTACGACGGACCGGCCGTGCCCGGCAACCTTCATTTTCTCGATCTGCAGGTGGTCCAGGAAGATCGGCTGGCAGTGGACCGCATCACTCTGGACGATAGCGGCCGGATCCTCGAACTGGTCAAGGAATTCGCCGAGGAGAAACCGGTGGCAGGCCAGGAAACCGCGGATGGAGATGACGAGCCCGCCGGCCTGGATCGGACTACCTGGGAGTGGAAACTGACCGCGCCCCGGTCCGAGGCCCTGGCCAAGACGAAGGCCGACGGTGTACTGGGCGCCCTGGTCAGCATCCGGGCCACCGATGTGGACGATCCCGCCGGCGACCTCGCCGCCTACGGCCTGGCCGAACCTTCGCGCACGGCGACCATGACCCGTCAGGACGGCACGGAAATGACCCTCGAATTCGGGAACACGCGGGAAGCCGAGGGCGATCTCAAGGCAGGTGCCTGGATGAAGGTCCGCGGGAAGTCCACGGTCTGGGTCGTGAGCGAGTACACGGTGAACAACATTTTCAAATCGGTGGAGGACCTCCTGCCCCAGGAATAATCTCCTCCTCGCGGATCTTGTCCTGAAAAAGGCCCCTCGGGGCCTTTTTCTTGTCAAGGTTCTGCTTTGATCCGTAGCCTGCTGGGTTTCCCTAGGACGGCGCCATGTGTTAGATTTCTGTCCCGCCCCGCACTCCGCGACAGGCCCCGTGGGCCGTCCTACAGGCAGGAGGAACGCAGTGAGTGGACTGCTGCTGAAAAACGGAACCGTGCTCGATTACTTCCCCCTGGCCATGGACGCCGAGGCCAGTCCCAGGGTGGAGACGGTCGATCTGAGGATCGCCGCCGACCGAATCACCGAACGCGGGTCCGGACTTCAACCCGCTGACGGTGAAGAGGTCATCGACCTGCAGGGCCGGACGGTCATGCCGGGGAACATCAACGCCCACGGGCACCTCTATGCAGCCCTGGCGGCCGGCATGCCCCTGCCCAAGAGATCCCTGGATACGTTCACCGATATCCTGACGGAAATCTGGTGGCCCCTGGACCGGGCCCTGGACTCCGACGCCATCTACCTGAGCGCCCTGGCCGGCAGCTGGGACGCCGTTCGCTGCGGTACCACCCTCATTTTCGACCACCACGCCAGCCTGACCTGCGTGGGTGGTTCCCTGGACCTGGTGGAGAAGGGCCTTCGGGAGGTCGGTCTGCGGGGTTGCCTCTGTTACGAGGTGACCGACCGGGGCGGCAAGGGCCAGCGCGACACCACACTGGAGGAGAACGAGCGTTATCTGCAGAAGCTGCTGGACACACCTCAGTCCGGCGTGCCGCGATTCCGCGGTATGGTCGGCGCCCACGCCAGCTTCACCCTCGAGGAACGGACCCTGGATCTGCTGGAAGGCATCTGCAGCCGCATGGGCTCGGGCCTGCACATCCACCTGGCCGAGGGCACGACCGACCGCGAAGTGAGCCACGACCGCGGTTGGCAGGACCCGCTGGACCGGTTGGCCGAATTCGGTCTGGTCAGGCCGGGCAGCATCTTCGCACACGGCGTGGACCTGTCTCCCATCGATATTCAGACCCTGGAGGAAAAAGGTGTCTGGCTGATCCACTGCGGCCGCTCGAACATGAACAACGGTGTGGGCAGAGCCCCGGTGGACCGCTTCCCCACCCGCTGCGGGATCGGCACTGACGGCCTGGACGACAACATGTGGGGCGAACTCCGCACCACCTATTTCCGGGGCAACGAGGGTGGACGCGGCCCCCTGAGCCACTCGGATGCCGCCCGTTTCTGGTTGGGTAATTTCCGCCTGGCCCGGGAGATCTTCGGCGAGCCCTTCGGCAGCCTCGAAGGTGGCGCTCCGGCAGATCTCATCCTACTGGAAAATTTCCAGAAGACACCCCTGACCACCGACACCTGGCTCGGACATCTGCTGTTCGATTTCCATCCCTGGGACATCCACGCGGTCTACGCCGGAGGCAGGCGCGTCTATCTGAACGGCGACAGCCCGCCGGTGGACGCCAAGTTGCTGCAGGAAACCGCCGCCAGGATCTGGAAAGCCATGGGGTTGAACGCATGAAGGGCGGCAGCACCGCCGACATGGTCCTTGCGCGTATCCGCGAACTGGAACAACCCCTCATAGCCTTCCTGCGGGACATCATTGCGGTGCCGAGCCTGTCCGGGCAGGAAGAGGCGGTGGTCCGTCGCGTCGCCCGGGAAATGCGCGCGGTGGGCTTCGACGAGGTGGTCATCGACCCCTTGGGCAATGTCCTGGGCCGAATCGGAGACGGCGCGCGTGTGATCGCCTTCGACGCCCACCTGGACACCGTCGCTGTAACGGATCTGGAACAATGGAATTGCGATCCCTTCACCGGTAAACTCGAGGACGGCAAGGTATTCGGTCGCGGCGCCGTGGATCAGAAAGCCGGCATGGCGGGCATGGTCTACGCCGGCGCCGTCATGAAGGAATTTGGTCTGCTGGACGGCTGCCAGGTCTGGATGGTCGGCTCGGTCATGGAAGAGGACTGCGACGGCCTGTGCTGGCATCACATCCTCGCCGAGAAAACCCTACTCCCGGAATTGGTGGTTTCCACCGAACCGACGGGCCTGCGGATCAACCGTGGCCAGCGTGGACGCATGGAAATACGGGTCCGGGTCAAGGGACGCTCATGCCACGGCAGCATGCCCCACCTCGGTGACAACGCCATCTACCGCATCACACCGGCGGTCCGGGCCATCGAAGAGCTCAATGAGCGCTTGCAGGACGATCCCTTCCTCGGCAAGGGCACCTGCACCGTGACCTGGATCGGCAGCCAGGGGCCCAGCCTCTGCGCGGTGCCCGACGAGGCCGAACTCCATATCGACCGGCGGCTGACCACCGGTGAAACCCGTGAGTCGGCCCTCGCCGAAGTGGACGCCGCCCTGGCCTCAGTCGGAGTCGACGCCGAGGTATTCACCCTGAAGTACGAGGAAAAAGCCTGGACCGGGCTGGTCTATCCCATGGACAAATATTATCCTACCTGGGTGCTGGACGAGGAACACCCCTCACTGGTCGCCGCCAGCCGGGCCTTCACGCAGGTGACCGGCCGGGTGCCCGAGATTTCCCGCTGGGCCTTCAGCACCAACGGCGTGGCCATCACGGGCCTGCACGGTGTCCCCTGTTTCGGATTTGGCCCCGGGCAGGAAGACATTGCCCACTCCGCCAACGAATTCGTGCCCGTCCAGGACGTACTGACGGCCTGCGCCTTCTATGCCGTCCTGCCCGTCGAGCTCGTCGGCACCTGAGTTCGGCACCAGGCGTCAATAGGCCGAATAACTTGATTTGATACGATTTCACGCATTTAACGGCCGAATTGGTTTGACAAATATTGGTGTGTTTTGATATAATATCACAATCGCCCAAGGCCCCGAGGAGCCGCGGCCCGATGGTTTCCGATCCTGCCCACCGGGCATATCCGAACGGGAGTTCGATGATGCACAGGTTATTCATTTTCGTGTCGGTGTTCTGCCTTTTGACGGGTTCGGCACTCGCCCAAACCAGTAATCTGATCATTTCCGAGTATTTGGAAGGATCGGACAACAACAAGGCCCTGGAGATCTACAACGGCACCGAGGACATCATAGATCTGGACTCATATTCCATTGAGCGGTATTCCAACGGCAGCCTCACCTCCGTCAGCATCCCCCTGTCTTCGGTTGATCTGAATCCGGGTGAGACCTGGGTCATCGTCAATCCCCTGGCCGACTCCGAGCTGCTTGCTTACGCAGACCAGACCGACGGGAACCTCAACTTCGACGGGAACGACGCCCTGGTCCTTGCCACTGCCAGCAACCATGTCGTGGACAGTTTCGGCCGGGTCGGCGAAGATCCCGGGGACTACTGGTCCTGCGCCGATGGCAATACCCAGAACCACACCATGCGCCGGTTAAGCGGCGTCTGTGCCGGTGATACGGTCATCGATGACGAATTCGATCCTTGCCTCGAATATTCCTTCTTCGCCAGCGACGTGTTCACGGACCTTGGCAACCACGTCGCCGACTGCGGGGTCGTCGACGCCGACCAACCCACCTGGGGCTCCTTGAAAGCGAGTTTTCGCTAGCGGAACCTGCTTCGTTTTGATCATCCGCCCGTCGCCCAGGCGGGCGGTTTTTTTGCGGCAGGACATGCGGGTTTGCCTTGCTCGCCGGCATTGGGGTATGGTTCTCCCGGTTGCGGTGCCCCGCGGAAAGGATTCATCATGACCAAGGACCTCAAGGGCCGGCATTTCATTTCCACCCAGGAATGGTCGGACGACGAGATAGAACTGCTGCTGGCGACAAGCACTGACCTGAAACAGAAGTTCGCCGCCGGCAAGCCTCACCGGCTGCTGCCGGACAAGACCCTGTTCATGATGTTCTACGAACAGAGCACCCGCACCCGGAATTCCTTCGAGGCGGGCATGACCCAGCTCGGCGGGCACGCCCACGACCTGACTCCAGAAAAACTACAGGTCAGCCACGGGGAAACGGCCGAGGACACCGCGCGCGTCCTGAGCCGGTTTGGACACGGCATCAGTATCCGCAACTGCGACTGGGGCGTGGGCAACCGTTTCATCCGCACCGTGGCGGAGGTAAGCACAGTGCCGGTGATCAACATGCAGTGCGACCTGCACCATCCCTGCCAGGCGGTCGCCGACCTGATGACCATCCGCGAGAAATTCCCCGACGGGATCAAGGGCCGCAGGATGGTCGTCAGCTGGACCTACGCGCCCAGCTATGTCCGGCCCATTTCGGTGCCCCAATCCGAGATCCTGCTGATGACCCGTTTCGGTCTGGATGTGACGCTGGCCCATCCACCCGAGTTCAAGCTCCTGCCCGAGTTCATCGCCCAGGCCAAGGCGAACGCCACCGCCGCGGGAACGAAATTCGAGCTGGCCGACGACATGGACGCCGCCTTCGAGGGAGCCCACATTGTCTATCCCAAGAGCTGGGGTTGCCTGGTGCACGAACCCGACCGCGAGGCGGCGGTGCAGCACATCGAGAAGTATCCCGGCTGGGTGTGCAACGAGGAAAGGATGGCCCTGACGGATCCCTGTTCCATCTACATGCATCCTTTGCCCGCCAGCCGGGGCGCCGAGGTAACCGACGCGGTGATCGACGGCCCCCACTCCGTGGTCTGGGACGAGGCCGAAAACCGTCTGCACACCGCCAAGGCCCTGATGGCCCTGACCATGTAGGAGTTTCC
>CBDUYZ010000057.1:0-11789 GCA_965371575.1 uncultured bacterium | reverse complement strand
CCGAGTACATCGGTCCGTCCAGCCGCTTCGTGCACCAGGGCATGACCAGCAGCGATCTGCTGGACACAGCCTTTGCCCTGCAGATCCGGGAATCAGGCGCCGTGCTGCGCGCATCCCTGATCAAACTGCTCGACACGGTCGAGGCCAAGGCGAAGGAGCACCAGGATACCGTCATGATCGGCCGCAGTCACGGCATCCACGCCGAGCCAACCACCTTCGGGCTCAAATTGATGGTCTACTGGTCGGCGCTGAGGCGGGGCCTTGTCCGTCTGGACGCCGCCCAGGAGGAGATAGGCTACGGGCAGATCTCCGGAGCCGTTGGCACTATCGCCCACCTCGATCCGGCGGTGGAAGCCGAGACGATGAAACGCCTCGGCCTGCAGGTCGCCGAGGCCAGCACGCAGATCGTGCAGCGTGACCGTCACGCGGCTTGGTTGTCCGCCGTAGCGTTGGTTGGAGCGACCATCGAACAGATGGCCGTGGAGATCCGCAACCTCCAGCGCACCGACGTCCACGAGGTCGAGGAGAGTTTCGGCAAGGGGCAGAAGGGTAGCAGCGCCATGCCCCACAAGAAGAATCCCATAGTCTCGGAGAAATTGACCGGCATGGCCCGCTTGCTGCGGGGTTACGCCCATACCGCCATGGAAAACGTGGCGCTGTGGCACGAGCGGGACATCAGCCACAGTTCGGTCGAGCGCATCATTTTCCCCGACGCCACCCACACCCTGCACCACATGTTGAGCAAGATGGAATGGCTGATCCGGGGCCTGGTCGTCTACCCCGAGAATATGAAACGCAACATGGAGAAGGTGCGGGGCATGTACTTCAGCCAACCGGTGCTGTTGGCTTTGACCGAGGCAGGCGTCAGCCGGGAAGAGGCCTATTCCCGGGTCCAGCGCTGCGCGATGAGGGTCTGGGACGAGGACGTGCCTCTACGCGAGGCCCTGGGCGAGGATGCTGATATCACCGGCAGCCTGGATGAAGCGACGCTGGACCGCTGTTTCGACCTGGATCACCAGCTGCGCCATGTGCCGGCGATCTTCAAACGGACCCTGATACTCAAAAGCTGGTAAAAGGGCGTCATTTTTATGACAATTCCATGACTATTTGGTTTGACTTGACCCAGTGTCCCGTTATAAATTTCCCAGGTAACAGTGTCGGCCTTTACCGGTCGGTATTTTTGTGAACCCCTCTAGGAGGATCCAAGATGCGGAAGCTCTTTTTGTTGACCATCATCGTGTTGTCGGCTCTCGCGGCCCTGGTCGCCTTTGCCAACGAGGCCCCCGAAGCCCCCGAGGCCCCAGCAGTACCCGAGAACATCACCATCGACTTTTGTGTCGACACCAAGGCAGCCGTCGAGTTCACGCACAAGGCTCACTTCGAATTCGCCACCTGTGTGGACTGCCATCACACCACCGAGGGTTTGACTGCTGAAAACGTGGGCGAAATGACGGTGGCTACCTGCGCCTCCTGCCACGTCGAGCCGGAGAAGGCCGAAACGCCCAAGTGCTCCGAGAAAAGCACCAAGAAGAACCCCTACCACATCAACTGCATCGTCTGCCACAAGGCCCATAAGAAGGAGCACGCCGACACTACGGCTCCGACCAAGTGCACGGGCTGCCATCCCAAGCCGGCTGAAAAAGCCGAGCCGGCGGAATAGCAGGATCTGTTGGAAAGCGTCTTTTCCGCCCCGGTTTGCGAGCCGGGGCGGTTTTTTGTCCTCATTCGGCCCACCTGATCCGGATGATTCCTGCTTTCCCCGCCGGGGCTCACCTGTTAAATTGGCTCCTTCAAGCCCCTGTTGACGCGGCTGATACGCCCATCCCTCCTGGAGTACCATGGCATTTCACGATGAAAGCTTCTCACTCATCGACGTAAGTGGTCATGACGATATTTCCCTGGCGTCCTACCTCAAGGAACACGGTCTGACCCTGGCACCGAGCGAGGCGCGTCGTGTGGCCGAACTCCTGGGCCGCGATCCCACCCTGACGGAGATGACCCTTTTCGACACCATGTGGAGTGAACACTGCTCGTACAAGAGCAGCCGGTCCTACCTGAAAGCCCACCTGCCCACCACCGGCGACAACGTCGTCGTGGGGCCGGTCGAAGACGCCGGCATCGTCGATTTCGGCGAGATCGACGGCAAGCGGTACGGCATCATCTTCGCCCACGAAAGCCACAACCATCCCAGCCAGGTAATGCCCGTCGAAGGGGCCGCCACGGGCATCGGCGGCATCGTGCGGGATGTGTACTGCATGGGCGGAGAGGTCATCGCGACCCTGGATCCCCTCCGCTTCGGCTGGCCCGAGAAGGAGGCGGAAACTGATGAGGAAGCCGCGCACCGCGTGGACATCGCCCGCCAGGTCGTAGACGGTATCTGGCAGTACGGCAACGCCATCGGGGTGCCCAATCTGGGCGGGGACGTCTATTTTCATCACTCGTTCAACGAGAATTGTCTGGTGAACGTGGTGGCCGTGGGCATCGTCGAGCACGACCACATCACCCACAGCGCCGTGCCGCCCGCAGCGGCCAAGGAGCCCTATGACCTGATCCTGATCGGCAAACCCACCGACTGGAGCGGTATGGGCGGGGCCGCTTTTGCCTCGGCCACTCTCGACGTGGAATCCGCCACCAGGAACAAGGGCAGCGTTCAAACCCCCGACCCATTTTTGAAACGCATCCTGTCTGTGGCCAATCGTGAGGTTCTGGCCCTGGCCCGTCGCGAGGGCGTGACCATCGGGTTCAAGGACCTGGGCGCCGGCGGTGTGAGTTGCGTGACCAGCGAACTGGCCGACGCCGGTGGCTTCGGCTGCGACGTCGATGTGCAGTTGGTCCATCAGATCGCGGATCTGCCGGCCCGGGTCTGCGCCTGCAGCGAGACCCAGGAAAGGTACGGCCTGGCGGTGCCGGCGCGTCTGACCGAACAGGTTCTGAAGATCTACAATGAAGATTTCGCGCTTCCCTCCCTGTTCACCGGGGCGTGCGCCCGCCGCATCGGCAAGGTGACGAACGACCGTCAATACGTGCTGCGATGGGGGGACAGGATCCTGTGCCGGGCGCCCATCGAGACAATCACCGAGGGCATCCGTTACGACCGGAAGGCCGAGGCTCCGCCACGGCCCGAGGTAGGACCCGATGAGCGTTTGCCCGAGGGCGACCCTGAGCGGATCGCGGACGAGTGGATGGGGCTTATGCGGCATCCCAACGTGGCGAGTCGGGAGTACATCTACCGGCACTACGATGCCGAGGTCCAGGGCGCGACGATTCTACGGCCCGGGGAAGCGGATGCGGGAGTGATCGCCCCGGTGCCGGGCAGCCGCAGGGCCGTCGCCCTCAGCGCCGACGGCAATCCCCTGCTGGGGCTGGCCGACCCGTGGACCGCCGGGGCAAGCGCCGTGCTCGAGGCCTGCCGCAATGTCGCCTGCGTCGGCGGCGAGCCCGCCGCGGTGACGGACTGCCTAAACTTCGGCAATCCGGAAATCCCCTCGGCGTTCTGGCAGTTCACCGAAGCGGTGAAGGGAGTGGGGGACGCCTGCCGGGGCATCGGTTGCCAAGCCAGGCCCGGTGCAGCGCTGCCGGTCATTTCCGGCAACGTCAGTTTCTACAACCAGAGCAGCACGGGCCGTTCGGTGGCCCCTTCGCCCATCGTCGGTTGCGTGGCCCTGATCGAAAACTACACCCACTGCCGCAGCCAGAGATTCAAGGACGAGGGTGACCTCATCCTGCTGATCGGATCACGGACGCCGGAAATGGCTGGTTCCCTGTACCTGGACGCCGGGTTCCAGGCCGGCCGGCCGGCCGTGCCTGTCCTGGACTTCGATACAGCCCGTTGCGAGATCCGCGGGGTCATTGATCTGGTACGGGCGGAGCTTGTTACGGCGGCCCACGACATCAGCGACGGGGGGCTGGCCATCTGTCTCAGCGAGATGGCCATGGGCCAGGAAGCCGGGTTGAGTAAAGGCGCGCGCATCGAGGTGCTCGGTGGCCAGGAGCATCTTTCCACCCGGGAATTCCTTTTCAGCGAGGCGGGCGGATTCCTGGTGACCATCGCTGCGGCGGACCTGGAACAGGTGGCCGAGATTCTCGACACCGCGGGGACCGATTGGTGGCCGCTGGGGGAGGTTCAGGCCTCCGGTCGCATCGAGGTCTGCGACTCCGACGGGAATGGTCTTTTCGATCTGGATGTGGCCGCGATGACCAGGGCATGGCAGACGGCTCTGCCTCGCTTGATGGGTGGGGAGAAAGCTGCCGCCGCCGTGCCTCCCCTGGCTGCGGGCTCGGCTGACGGGAGCCAACAGGATCCGTCCCGGTACAACGTGGCGGTCAATCTCGGCGCTCGGCCGCGGGTCGCCGTGGTTCAGCTGCCGGGGGTCAATTGCGAAGAGGAATCCCGCCGCATCCTGGCCGCCTCCGGAGCCGAGGCCGAGATCTTCCGCTGGACCCGCTCGCCCGTCGAACTGGAAAACTTCGACGGCTATCTGATTCCCGGCGGCTTCTCCTACCAGGACCGGGTTCGGGCCGGTGCGGTGGCCGCCAAGGATCCCCTGTTACGCGTCCTTCTTGAGGGTGCTGCCGCGGGGAAGCCCATTCTGGGCATCTGCAATGGTTGCCAAGTCCTGGTTGAGGCGGGACTTGTGCCCGGCATCGAGCCGGGCGCGGTGGAAGTTGCTTTGGCCGCGAACCGCTTCCCCGGCCGTCGGGGATATCATTCCTGCTGGGTGGGACTGGAAGCGGTCCCGCAGGCTCGTACGCCCTTCGTGGAGGGACTGGCCGGGACCTTCCCACTGCCTATCGCCCACGCCGAGGGACGGTTCACCCACGAGGATCCCGAATTTTTCACCCGCCTGGAACAGGACGGGCTGGTGGCCTTGCGTTACACCGCTCTGGGAGGCCGCGGAGACGCCGCGGCGGGCAATCCCAACGGGTCCCTGCTTCACGCGGCCGGCTTGACCAACACGGGCGGCAACGTGCTGGCGATGATGCCGCACCCCGAACGAGCGTCACAGCTCCGCCACGTTCCTGAAGATCTTTCCCATGCTTGGGGCAGAACGCGCCAGGCGGCGGCGGGTGACTTCAACCTGTTGGAGAGCGCCGGACCCGGCAGTTTCCTGATGCGCCGGCTCGTGGAGTTGTGCTAGCAGGCTGCTGACACTGATTGAAAGGATGCCATGAGCAGTCCGACGACGTCCCAGACCACGCTGTTGACCAGCCACAAGGGTGTGGATTTGCACGTTGCCACCGCCCTTCTGGTCATGAAGGACAGGCTCGAGGGGAGGCATCTTCTGGAAGGGCTGTTCCGGTGCGAAATGCATACCTTCTGGGGTGATGCCGACGGCCTGTCCATCGCCCGGCTTCTTGACACCGGCCGGTATTTCAACCCGAACAAGCATCACTACGGTCATTTCGATTTGGCTGGGGGTGGGTCTTCCTGGCTGAGCGGTGCACCTGCGGGTAATATCCTTCCACCGGAGTGGCCGGGCCGCGCTGAGGGAACGGACCTGGATCTTCCGGTCGGAGAGGGGGGCGACCTCTATCAACTGCTGCTCAGAGGTGCGCCGGCTGACGGGATTTCCGCCGTGGACGTGGTTTCCTTTCCCCGCGGCCAGGAGGGTCCGGTCCTTTCCGGAGTTCTCTGGCGCCTGTTGATTCGGGGCGATGCCGAGTTGTCGCTCGAAGTGGGCAGGAAGCTGGCAGTGGCGAGCCATCGTAAAGAAGGTCTGCTGGTCAACCCGCACATGGAGTCCTGGCTGGCGGTTGTGCGTTGACCGACATTTGAGTAAGAGGCCACTATCGTGGGAGTGTTCATGAGTTTGCCGTATGGAAACAGAAACAGACACTGGAACGAAGAGTGTGGAGTGGTCGGCATCGCCGCCGTCGACGGCGCGGCCGAGTTGGCCAGTCTGGCGCTGCACGCTTTGCAACACCGGGGCCAGGAAAGCGCCGGCGTCACCGTTGCCGACGGTCACCGGCTCCTCACCTACAAGAAGATGGGTCTGGTGGCCGACGTTTTCGACGAGGAGACGATCCGCTCCCTGCCCGGCAATTTCGCCATCGGGCACGTTCGCTACAGCACCTCCGGGTCCAGCAATATCCTGAACGCCCAGCCCCTGCAGGTGGCTTCGCACCGGGGCACGGTGAGCCTGGCCCACAACGGGAACCTGGTCAACGCCCACGAGTTGAGGCGCCGGATGGAAATCGAAGGCTCCATCTTCGCCACCACCAGCGACACCGAGGTCATCCAGCATCTGCTGGCCCGCAACCGGGCTGATACCTGTGAGGACGCCCTCCTGGACATTTTGCCGGAGGTCAAAGGGGCCTACAGTCTGGTCGTGCTGACTCGCGAGAAGCTGATTGCCGTTCGTGATCCCCACGGTTTCCGGCCGCTCTGCCTCGGCCGGTACCAGGACAGCTACGTGGTGGCCAGCGAGAGCTGCGCCTTCGACATCATCGGCGCCAAATACCTGAGGGATATCGAGCCGGGGGAGATGGTGGTCCTGGGAGACGGGGAACTGGTCAGCCGCAGGCTGTCCGTCGAGGCGCCGGAAAAGCGCTGCATCTTCGAGCATGTCTACTTTTCCCGGCCCGACAGCAGGGTGTTCGGCCGCTACGTCGAGGCCGTCCGGCGCCGCAGTGGGGAGATCCTGGGCCGGGAGGCGTCGGTGGCCGCCGACCTGGTCTGCGCGGTGCCCGATTCGAGCAACACCGCAGCCCTGGGTTACGCCCAGACGACAGGTATGCAGTTCGAACTGGCCCTCATCCGCAACCATTACGTCGGCCGGACGTTCATTTCACCCGCCCAGAAGGTGCGGAACATGTCCGTCCGCATTAAATTCAACCCGGTGGCCGAAATCATCGAAGGCAAGAGAGTCGTTGTGGTGGATGATTCCATCGTGCGAGGTACGACCATGCGCAAGCTGGTCAAGCTGATCCGCGGTGCCGGGGCTCGGGAGGTCCATCTGCGGATTGCTTCGCCTCCGGTGACCAATCCCTGTTACTACGGGATCGACACGCCGGTCAGGAACGAACTGATCGCCTCGAGTCACACTGTGGCGGAAATTGCTACCTATCTGCGTGTCGATTCCCTGGCCTACCTTTCCCTGCCCGGCTTGCTGGAGGCGGCCGGGGAGGAGGGCAAGTACTGCGAGGCCTGCTTCACCGGCAATTATCCCGTCTCTTTCGACGAAGGGGCCGGCAAGGATGTGTTCGACAAACATGTCGCCGGTGCGGAAATTCCTGTCAAACCGCTGCCACCGGTTTATGAACCGGACGGGGACAGCTCCTGAAGATCGAGGAAACGTTGCATGAAATGAATACGGGATCCGGCTCTTCGGGACGATGGAGGCCGGATCCGCGCTTTGACGATCCGGAAGTTCTCGGCCTGACCCTCACGCGCAGGGTGCTCCCGGTGGTGTCCTCTCCGGCCCGGTACATCGGCGGGGAGTTGGGCACGGTACGGGAGGGATTCGACCCGGCGGGCGCCAATATCCTGTTGACCTTTCCCGATGCCTACGAAGTCGGCATGTCCCACCAGGGCCTCCGCATTCTGTACGGCCTGTTGCAGGATCGTCCGGGGACCTTCTGCGACCTGGCCTATGCCCCGTGGCCGGACATGGAACAACAGATGCGCGCCGAGGGCCTGCCTTTGTTCGGACTGGAATCCCGTCGGCCCGCCGGGCGTTTTGACATCGTGGGCTTTTCCCTGGGCTACGAACTGGCCTACACCAACATGCTGACGATGATCGATCTGGCCGGTTCGCCCCTGCGGGCGGCCGACCGCGACAAGGACGACCCGATCTTCATTGCCGGAGGGGCGTGCACGCTGAATCCAGCGGTGATCAGTCCCTTCCTGGATCTGATCCTGCTTGGTGACGGCGAAGAAGCCGTGCTGGATGCGGCCGCGGTCGTCACGGACATGAAGGCGGCCGGGGCGGAGCGTGGGGACATCCTGGCACGCCTGCGCGAGATCGAGGGCGCCTGGTGGCACGGTACGAAGAAACCGGTGCGGGCGCGGATCCTCAGGAATCTCAACACCTTTTCCCCGCCCAGCCAGATAGTTCCGGTCATGGAACCGGTGCACGATCGCCTGGCCCTGGAAGTCATGCGGGGCTGCGTGCGGGGCTGCCGTTTCTGCCAGGCGGGCATGATCACGCGGCCGGTGCGGGAAAGGGACGCCGCCGTACTGGTCCAGGCCACCGCCGAGGGTATCGCCGCTTCGGGTTACTCCGAGGTCTCGTTGCTCAGTCTGTCGACCTCCGACTACAGCGGACTGGGTGAAGCCGTTGTGGGCATTCAGGACAAGCTGGCCGGTCAGCGGATCAATCTGGTCCTGCCCAGTCTGAGGGTAGACTCGGTGGATGCGGGCCTCTACAGCCGCATCAGCCAGAAAAGGCCCGGCAGCTTCACCTTCGCTCCTGAGGCCGGCAGCCAGCGTCTGCGGGACGTGATCAACAAGAACATTTCCGCAGAGGACGTCGTTACGACCGCACGGCAGGCGTTGAAGTCCGGCGCCAAGAACGTCAAGCTGTACTTCATGATCGGTCTGCCGACGGAGACCAACGAGGATCTCGACGATCTGGTGGCCCTGGTGGGCAAGGTCGTGGCCCAGGCGCCCCGGGGCGGATCACAGGTCCACGTGTCAATCTCGCCCTTCACTCCCAAGGTCCATACACCTTTCCAGTGGGCGGGACAAATTTCCCGTGCCGAGATCGAACGGCGCAACAACTACCTGGCCCGGCCGTTGCGCCGCATGAAGGTTAAGGTCAGCCTGCGGAATCCCGACACTTCCTTCCTTGAGGGGCTCCTGGGGCTCGGAGGCGGTGATCTTTCGCGGGTCGTCGAGCGGGCCTGGGAGCGGGGTGCCCGCTTCGATGGCTGGTCCGAACACTTCCGCGTCGAGCTATGGGAGCAGGCCCTGGCCGAGATGCACGTGGATCCGGAACCGTACCTGGCCGCCAGGGATCCCGAGGCGCCCCTGCCCTGGGACACGGTGGACGCGGGGGTGGATAAGTCTTTTCTGCAGAGGGACTGGCGTCGAGCTGTCCGCTCAAGGACCCTGCCAGACTGCCGTCTGGAGGGCGCCTGTTACGATTGCTCCTCCTGCGACGGGGACATGGTCCACATCTTTGCCAAACTCGAGGCCCTGCAGGGGGAACAGCCGCGCCGGGGCCCCGCGATTCCCACCAAGGGCCGCACCGGGACGCAGGAACGGATTTCCCCGCCGCCGCCCATTCCACCGGCGCAGGTGACTGACCTGGGGCAGGAATCGGGTTACGACCCCCGGAACGAGGATGGAGCCCAACCGGGCCTGGAAGATCGCAAATGGCCGATCTGGCGTCAGCAGGCCGCAGCCAAGTGCTGGTATCGCATCGAATTCGAGAAATCCGGGGACATGGTTTTTCTGGGTCATCTGGATTTCCAGCGACAGCTCCATCTGGCCCTGCGACGTTCGGGCTTGCCTGCGGCGTACAGCAAGGGTTATCATCCACATCCGTTGCTCAAGTTCGGCCCTCCGCTACCGGTGGGTGTAGTGGGCTTGCGCGAATGTCTGGACATTGCCCTGGAATGCCAGGTGCCCGGTTGGATCGAGGATCTGAACCGGACCCTGCCGCCGGGATTGGTGATTTTAAGGGATGCCGTGGTCGGCGGACAGACCCCCCGGTCCATCGACCAGATCGTCACCCGCATGGACTACCGGGTTCTATTGCCCGGCAGCGCTGAGGGCGGTCCCGTCGTGGAGACGGTGACAACCGCCGTGGACACCTTTCTGGCCAGCGATCATTGGCTCTACGTCAGAAAGCGTCCCAAGGGGGATATCGAACTCGATGCCCGCAAGCTGGTTTCCGCCTGCGAATTCGGGCCGCTCATTCCGATCGAGGCTGGCGAGGGCCCTGTTCTGCGCTTTTCACTGCTGCGCAGCGACACGGGGGCCTCCCTGCCCGTACACGATTTTCTGACCGCCCTGCTGGGAGACGCATTGCCCGAACCAGGCCATTGCGCCATCACACGCACGGGATATTCCGGTCGTCACTCCGATGGGCGCTGGTTGTCGCCCTTCGAGGAAGTAGGTGAATCCAGCCTGCGTTACTGGATGGACCGACACATGATCGGGTGATTTTCCAGGCGTCCCCGGCTGGTTTTATGAAAAAGGAAATGGTCATCAACTCGTCCCCTCACGAGATCCGCATCGCCATGCTCGAAGACGGCGAACTGGTGGAACTCATCGTCGAGGGTGCCGACTCAAAGCGGATCGTCAGCAACATTTACAAGGGAAAGGTATCCTCGGTAAAACCCGGTCTGCAGGCTGCCTTCATCGACATCGGCATGGAGCGGGCGGGCTTCCTGCACGCTTCGGACCTGGATCACGACGACAGCGAAGAGGATGAAGGTAACTCCGGGGGTCGGGGCGGTCGTCGCCGCAACCGGCATATACCCGACATCGATTCCGTTTTGAAGGTGGGGGACGGAATTCTCGTCCAGGTCACCAAGGAGCCCATCAGCACCAAGGGGCCGCGCCTGACGGCGGACATAAGTCTGCCCGGGCGCTACCTGGTCATGATGCCCAAGGGCCGACATATCGGCGTGTCCCGCAAGATCGACGATCGGCGCGAACGTGTGCGCCTCAAACAGCTCCTGCAGAAGCACCGTTCCGACGAGGGCGCCTTCATCATCCGCACCGCAGCCACGGCCGTGACCGAGGACGCCCTGAAGACGGATGTGCGCTATCTCAGCGACCTCTTGAACCAGATCCAGGCCAAGGGCAAGGAAGTGGAGGCCCCCGCCCTGGTACACGAGGACGTTGGTCTGGTGGTGGCCCTGATCCGGGATATCTTCAAGGAAGACACGGCGCGCCTGGTCATCGACGACAAGGGCGACTACGACCGCCTGAGCACCTACGTGAAGAATTTCGCTCCCGAACTGAATAACCGGATCGAATACTACAAGGGCGATCTGCCGATCTTCGATCAGTTCGAGATCGAGCCCGAGATCAAGCGTACCCTGGACAAGCGTGTCTGGATGAAGAAGGGCGGCTACTTGATCATCGAGCCGACCGAGGCTCTGGTGTCCATCGACGTCAACACCGGCCGTTTCACGGGCCGGCGCAACCAGGAAGAAACCATCCTGCAGACCAACATGCTGGCTGCCCGCGAAGTCGCGCGCCAGCTGCGCCTGCGCGATTTTGGGGGCATCATCGTCATCGACTTCATCGACATGGAGAACGAAGGCAACAAGAAGAGGGTGTTCAACGAGTTGCGCCACCACCTGAAACGTGACCGCGCCCGCCACAAGGTCTTCCAGGTCAGCGGTCTGGGCCTGGTGGAAATGAGCCGCCAGCGCGTGCGGCCCTCGCTGCTGTCCCAGCTCTCGGACGACTGTCCCTACTGCACGGGCATGGGCAAGGTCCTGTCGATGGAGACCATGAGCAACCGCATCGAGCGGTTGGTCCATCGGATCGCCATCGTCACCCGTGAGAAGCGTCTGCAGATCCAGGCCAACCCCGTGTTGGCCCTGTACCTGCTCGAGGAGCGTCCCGATCAGTTCCGCGACCTGTGCAGTACCTTCGACATGGAGCTCAACGTACTGGACGATCCCTCCATGCACCTGGAGGAATTCAGGATCGTTTCGCTGGGCTCGGGGATCGATCTGATCGCCGAGTTCGAGAAGAAGGCGCGCAGCGGGGGAAGCCGGTAGGCGGCAGGTCCAAACAAAAATGGCCGGGAATTTACGCAGGGCTTCGCCCCAGCGGATTATACCGGCCCATTTTGGATGGACCTGCCGACTAACCACGCCCG
>CBDUYZ010000056.1:0-11817 GCA_965371575.1 uncultured bacterium | reverse complement strand
GAGTACCCCCAACCGCCCCAGGCCAAAGGCCGGGTGGAGCGCTCCAACGGAACGTACCAGGATCGGTTCGTTAAAGAACTGGCTTTGCGCGGCATCACAACCTGCAACACGGCCGACAAACTACTACAGAACGGATTTTGTGAGAACTTGAACACCAAGTTCGCCGTGGCGCCGCTGGAAGAAGAAGACTACCACCGTCCGGTCCCCAAATGGCTCAAACTGGAAGATGTCTTTTGCTTCGATGATCAACGTGTTGTCCAAAACGATTGGACCATCCGCTACAACGGCAGCTTTTACCAGATCCTCAAGGACAATCGCCCTCTACCCCGGCCCAAGGACAAAGTGCTGGTCCGAACCCGACTCGACGGCAGTGAAGATCTCATTTTTAAAGACAAGGCCCTGGAATTTTGTCGTATCACAACGAACGAACTTCGAGATCGTACTTACAATCACAACGCCAAGCGACCTGCGTTGCGGCCAGGGGCATCAATGCCTCAGAAGGCCCACAAGCCTGCAGCAGATCATCCTTGGAAGAAGAACCCCTACAAGAGAAAGGTAGAACTCACAAGATGAAGGGAAAACGAAACCTTAGGTCCTTGGAATCAGGAACCTTAACCACGGAGAATGTGACATTTCTAACGAGTTAAGCTATGTGACATTTCTAACGAGTTTTGACACCCTCTATTTTAAGGATCGGTTTTATCGATTTTCTTTTCCCTCGCGGCATCCCCTGCAGTGGATTCATACACGTCGACCACGACCGGCTGGACCAGAATGGCCGATTCCTCGCCCCCTTTGTCCAGGACGGGTTGGGTGAGAACCGTTTCGCCGGCGCTTCCGGCCGTGGCCGTACGGGTCCGGCGTTGGCTGAATTCCTGCTGGATCTTATCGATTTCCTCATTCTTCAACCGCAATTCATCTTCCAGCCCCTTGATTCGCTCCAGCATTGCGCGGACGGCCGGATCGGCCAGCAAGTCCTGTCGCTCCTCCTTGAGCCCCTTGTAGATGAGACTACCCAGTTCACCGAACTGGCGTTCGATATCCCGACTGATTCCGAACTTGTCATAACGCCGGGTTGATATCCGGGCCACCTCCGTGGTTTTTTCCGAGGAAACATTGTACCATTCCATCAAATTCTTCTTGACGTCGTCGAAGAGTGACATGATCGCCTCCTTGTCCGGCGCCTCGCCGGTGAACTACTAGGGATCTTGACCGATCCTGGATTCCGAATATAGATCCCGAATCCTGTTGCCAGTACCGCAATGATCCTGCAGATTATGCGGTATGAATGACTTGACACAACCTACGGCCATCATTGTGGCCGACTCCCATTTTCATCTGAACCCCGATCAGGCCGAGCAACCGCGCGTGGCCAAATTCCTGGAGCTCCTTGGATTGGCCGCCAAGGCGGACCACCTCGTCCTGTTGGGAGACATCTTCGATTTCTGGTTCGATTATCCCCATTTTCGTCTGAAGGGTTACGATCCCATCCTCCAGGGCCTTGACCGGGTCCGGGACGCGGGGACCAGGATCCACTTCATCGGGGGCAACCATGATATCTGGGCCGCAGGCTTCATGCACCAAAGGTACGGGTGTAACCCCACGGGCGAAACAGAAATCGTCCGCTTCGGAAACCGGCGCCTCCTGCTCACCCACGGCGACGGACTCCTGAAATTCGACTGGGCCTACAATTCTTTCAGGGCTGTGGTACGCACCAGGGCCGGAATTGTTCTGGCCAAATCCCTCCACCCGGAAATCCTGTTCGCCTTGAGCATCTGGCTCAGCGGCAAGAGCGGATCCGCCAAACGGGACGATGCAGCCCGGATCATGACCAGAGCCCGCAGATGGCTCGAACGCCAGAAAGAAGCGGACTGGGATCTCATGGTCATGGGCCATGTCCACCATGGCTTCCGGATCGAAGCCGGCTCCCTGCAGATGGCCTCCTTGGCCGGCTGGCTCGACACCCTGCACTACGGCCTTCTGCAAAGAGGCGAATTTCACCTTCTGGATTTCGACCGGGACCCTCTCCCTGATCTATGAACAACCGCCGGGCGCACCCCGGCGCGAGAGCAATTCCTACCAGACCAGGTTGAGTGAGAACTTGTGTCCGTCGTCAAAACCCTCGACGGTCGATTCCTCGTAGGCGTAGTCCACGCCCAACACCCCGGCCCGGAAGCCGGCGCCCGCGGTCAGGCCCTGGTTCTCGTAATTGATCCGCGTGCCTGCCCGCAGGGAAAATTCGGGAATGAGTCTGAACTCCGCCCCTATGTGGGCCTTTTCATTTGCATCGTTGGGGATAAACACATCACCGGCCAGGGTCAGCTTTTCCTGGAGAACATCCCCGACCGGGGTCCAGGCCGCCCCCACTCTGACTGCGGTGGGCAGGTCGAAGGGCTCATCCCGGAGATTCATCTTGCCACCCACGTTGGTAGCGCTGGCGGCGAAAATCAAACCCTCTATCACGGCCTTGTGGGTGAGAAAAAAGTCGAAAGCGAACCCGGTGTCGGAATATATGTCGATCCTCTCGTAGATCAGCTTGACGGTCATCGCGGCGGCGAAGCTCTCGCCGAGAGGATGGGCGTAAGAAACGCCGAAAGCGACGTCGTAGGGTTTGAACGTACCCTCGGGAACGCCGACGGGTTCGGTACCGTAACGGTCGATGGAATCGGAATAGAAACCCATGAAGATGACGCCCAGAACGCCCTTGCCCACCCGGCTGGCCATCGCGGCGGACTCGTGACTGAAGAGGCCCAGGTAGCGGTGATGCTGAAGAACGAGTCCCGTTTCAAAATCGGCGAAGACATTGTTGGCCGGATTCCAGAAAACGGCAGAAGCGCCCGTGCTTGAAGCGACTCCCGTCTCTCCCATGGCCGCCTCGCGGGCGCCGATGCCCATGCGCAGCGAAAGCAGACCGGCATCGCCGGGACTGCCCGCCAGGGCGCCGGACGCAAACGTGATCGCCAGGGCGAACAATGCCGGCACGGTCATCACTTTCGATATGTTCTTGCCAACCATGGAAAGCCTTTCCTTGTTCATCGGTGGGCCCATCGTGTCGATGGAACCCGGTATTCTAGCGTACGACCGCGAACTGCACCACGCTATGATCCGTACCGCCGTCCTCCGACTCGACCACGAGTCTGCAAAGTTAAAGACCGGTCGCCGCCCCGTCCAAATCGATTTCGATGGCGAACGGATCCACGGCCGCCACATCCCGCCATCCGGTCGACGCCACTTCCTCCCCCTCCAGGTTATAGACGTAGGCTCGCGCCCGGGCCGGGGACCTGACCTGGCCTCTCACATGGAGGGGTCCTGACAGAAGAGGGCTGGGATAACAATGATGGCTGCCGGACACCAGGCCCGTGCCCTGTTCAAGGATGGGCAGGGTCACCCACTCCGCCGCGTCGTAGGAACCGTTCCGCCAGGGGGATCCCCCCCCCATCGGCCAGACCGCTCCAGTGAGAGCTACATCCCGCCACACCACTACCGCGGACACGAACTCGGTGTCCAGACCGGTGCTGTCGGTGCCGGCGCCGGTGATCCGGGGGAATGAACCGATGGCCGCCAGGTCCAACAGAGGTTCCCCCGTCAGCATGCCCAGGGCGGGGCTGCCGGCGCTGCGGGCGGGGCCGCCCAAAGGCCAACCGTTCTCCGTCTCTCCCATGGTCCCGAATCCATACAACCGGCCGTCCCTGGTGGGGAAAATGTACTGGTCCAGATTATGGGAGGAATCCACCAGTTCGGCAACCAGGGGCGATCCCGCTCCCGCGCCGCGGGTCGCCGACATGGGCTCGAGGGGTCGGCGCGGCCAGCCGTCCAGCCAATAGCCGGCGTGTCCCGTTCGCCCCAGGAAATCTTCCCCCACGAAGGATCCGCCGACTGCGAGCGGAGACCTGATCTCCACATCCTGTTCCCAGACCATGTTGTCGCGCGCCTTGTGCAGACCGGCGTCGAAGAAAACGGTCTCGCCGTGACCTGACCGATCGACGATGATCGCATAGTAGATGGGGGCTGTAACCGGAGTGCCGGGCACCAGGCCCCAGGAAACCGGGAAAGGTCCCGGCTCCTGTGCCAAGGGAAGTTCCAACCGGGTCGGGTCCTCCGGAATGGCCGAGGGCGTCAGGTCCAGAACGACAAGACGGTGGGCGCCGGCAACGGTGTCAGATACGGCGGTCAACAGGAAGTCATCCGCCAGGACGGGGACCGAGTTTACCAGCACTGCGCCCAGGTTGAAAACAGGGCCCGGCGCGGCGTCGGGTCCGCCAAAGAACTGCAGGTCAACTTCGCCGGCTTCCAGAACCACCACGCAGGTGGTGACAAACAGGGAATCCGACCCGGTTGCCTGGAAATTCAGCGGCAACAGGATCGGGGGCAATTCGCACCCCGGCAGGTCCTGATACAAGCCGACCGCGCCCGCTTCAATGTCCCGGACCGGGTTGGCATCAGCCTTGAATGCGTAGATTCCCCGGGGTCCCGTAAGGATGATTTCCACTTCCCCGTCATGATCGAGGTCGCCGGCCGCAGGCGGCAAATTCCACGCCACCGGGCCTCCTGACCGTATGCCCGTGGTGAACGGCTCCAGGGTGGCGGGGTCGCCGTCGTGATCAAGGAATTCGTTCAACTCGCCGTCCAGCACGAAAATCTCGCCCTGATGTCCAGCGAGAACGATCTGACCCAGGGCACCCGCGGGCTCCAACTGGGCGACCAGGACATGGGACCCGGTCAGGTCTGTGCCGGAAGGAAGTTCGCGCCTGGCGTTCAGCACTGGACCGGCGCCGGCATCGATTTCCATACTGAGGGCGAAGGTCAACGTGTCTGCGTACTCGTAGCCCCAGTGGGTGGATGTGTCCAGGACAACCACATAACTCTGGGAATCAAGAACAACATTGCTGAAATCACGGAAAGCGATGCCTGTCCTCGCCCCACCGGCAGTATCTGTCGAGGGCAAGGTCCAGGCGTCGAACGCGTGGGCGTCCTCGCCACGGAAGCTGTCGTCGTCACCGCCCCACTTGAAATAGGAGGGCTCGCTGGAGTCCAGATCCTGAACCCGGTCGGCTTCTTCGAGGTCCACCGATTTCCGGGCCGGGTCGGCATTGAACAGGTTGCCCGGCGCGTTGAACACGTCCTGGATGACGCCCTCGTCGATGTGCCAGACATACACGCCGCTCCCGGCCGCCAGTTCGCCAGGATCGCATGGACTGCCGGATTCGCAGATCTCGCGAGGCCGGCGCGCGTCGTTCTCGCTCATGGCGAAGTCCCATTCGGCGTCGGTCACCCGCTCGCGGATGTCCGTCGCGGGATCGAACTTGCCCGTCGGTGTGCCGTCGCCGCTGTCGGAATCCGCGTCCCAGAAATCAGGCACGCCGTTTCCGTTCAGATCATTCGAAAAAGTGAACCGCCGGTCGCCGTTGGGATCCTGCAACCGGTACTCCAGCAGCCAGTATTCCTGTCCGGTGATGCTCACACGAGCGCAGGCCGCCGGGTCACCCGGTCTTTCGCTGGGCGTCAGCAGCCAATCGCTGACCGCCATGACATCCGCCTCGTATGGATCCAGCCAACCCATCAGGTACTTGTTGTAGGCGCAGGGATGGGGCGGGATGAAACCCAGCCCCACGAACAGGCCAAAGCCCATCAGACCGAACTGGCCGATACCCTGGCTGTCGGCCCGACCCGCAGGAGTGAAATCACTGAGGGACAGCATGCCCAGATGCAGCCCCACCTCGAAACAGTACACTCCGAGACTGCCGAAGCCGCCGTTGAAAAGATCGATGATCGGATCCTGCTGCTCCGTTTCCGGCAGGATCAGCACACGGTCGATTCCCGTACCGGGAGGAAATCCCGCAGCGGGAATATAGGGAGTGTCCAGGATGCTGTCTTCCATCGCCCAGGCGAAATCGGCGGGGTCCAGGTAGGCGCTGAAAATCTGTTCCGGACTGTTGTTCAGGATGTCGGTTTCCTGCCCCGCCCCCGCGTGGACCAGGATGAATGTGTCGTAAGCAGGGAAAATGATCTCGTCATCTAGGCTGTCCACCACTGTTGCGGCCAGCAGGATACGCTGTTCCCCCAGCTCAGGATGGTTGCCGTAAAACCCCATCGGATGCGGGAGATTCACCGTGCGGGGATGAACCGTGGTACTGACAGCCAGCCGGCCTCCGCTGACCTCGTCGAAATAATCCGCCACATCCCCCATCAGATGTTGGAAGAAGACGGAATCGTGGGCGGAATAATAACGGTCCGTCTGCCTGGGCGGGGGAAAATCCCCGGGCACCTGGCCGTGCCGGCCGAACATGAGGCTGTCCGAAAAATCACACATCAGCAGGATGGCGTTCAGCGTGGCTGGAGCTTTTTCCCCGGCCAGACGACGACTTTGCAGATCCTTGTCTCCATCGTCGCAAACCGGGCCGATCCGGGACTTCAGGACGTTCCTGATCCTGGCCGCACCCGCCCCGGCGCCGGGTGGGTAAGGCCGGGCTCGCGCCGAAGCCGACGCTTCCGCACCTCCGGCATCCGATTGGGGAAGAAGCCAGACGCAGATCACCAGCGCCATCAGGATGGATAGCGGCTTTATGCGCATGAAGAGTATGAACCTTTCGAGAACGTATCCTGTCCAGTCAGCCCACGGGGAACGAAGCTGCAGAATCCGCCGGGCATTATATTAAGATCTCTTGCCAAGGTCAATTGTCCCCTTGAAACCGGGTTTATGGCCCCCGCGAAGCAATGGGAGCGCAGTGAGCAGCGTTTCGCGGCGACCATAAGCCGTATAAAAATCGGGAGAGCCCAAGCGCGGTACCTGTCACCCCTGATCGACATTCCCTCGCCGGGCTCTCCTTCATGTGTCGGTGTCCCCGTCCGGTCGGTTTGCTACCTTTCCCGTATGGCTGCCAACCTCTTCGAGAATCCGGCTTCTCACCGGCCGACGGGTGATGGGGGGAAACCACCAACACAACACTGAATTTTAAAAGGCGTGGCCCCTACCTCCTGTGGGACGTACCTCCGCTGCGGCTGCCGCCTGAACTACGGCTTCCACCGCCGCTCTTCCCCGAACTCCGGCCCCCGCCGGAACTCGATTTCGAGCGAGAATTGTTGCTGCCCACGGAGCCCTTGGAACTGGAGTTGTTTTTCTGGGTCGTACCGGACCGGGATTTCACGGATTTGCGGGTGGCCTTGGCCCCGGAGGATCCTTTCTGATCGCTGCGGGGCTTGACACTGCCGCCGGATCGGGTGCGATCCCCGGTCGAGGATCTGCCCGTGCCGCTGCTGCCGGGGCGCACCTGCCGGTTCCTATCGGTACGGTCGCCGGACCGGCTACTGCGGCTAGAGTTCCAGACCCGAGTCCCCTTCTTCCGGGGTTCGACCGGCTTTATGGTCCGCTGGGTCGTACCCCCGCTGGGCCGTGTCCCGTATTTCCGGTCGCCGACTGCCCCACCGGTGCGGCTACCGTAACTGCCGCGTACCGTGGTGGAGTTGCCGGCGCCCCGGACGACGGGCACCAGGCCCGAGCGGCCGCTGGACCCGCCGGCGCGGTGCCTGAAGTCGGCACTGGTCGCCCGACTATCGTTGGTTCGCGAGCGGGACGCGGCGCTGCCTCCGTCCCGAATCCGTAAGCCGGGATTGCCACTCATGCGCTGGCCTTCATCGAAGCGGTTTCGTTCGCGGGGATCGACCTTGACGCCGGCATAGCCGCCGGTCCTGGCTCCAGCGGCAGCCATATTGGCCGACCGGCCCTTGAAACCGTCCTGGTCCGACATCCTCACGCGGTCCGTCATTGCACCACGTTGCCGTGAATCAGGTGTGTCGATGCTGACCATCTTCGAGACTCCACCGTACTCCCGGGTCTTGGTCACCGGACTGTCCCGGTCGCCCTTGGTCAAAGGCCGGTAGCGGGTGTATCCGCTGTCGTAATACGTGTAGCAGTCGCCAACGTAATATGGCGAGTAACCCCATGAATAACAGCCACCGCCGTACCAGCCGTAACTGTAATAGGGCGCACAGACATAAGAGGGCCAGTACCAGAAATTGATCCAGGGCCGCCAGGTCCAGGGATCCACGTAGACATAGACCGGGTTGGCGTAGACAGGGTAATAACCATAATCGTCATACCAGGAGTTTACCCAGCCGTAGTCGTAAGTGATCTCGAGGGTGCAGGTATCACGGTAGGGATCATAGGCCACGTCGTCCTCGAAATGACACTGGCTGCACAGGTAGCGGGGATGTTCGACTTCGCGGTGCACGTAGTAACTCGAGTAGTTGGTAACTACGTATTCCTCGGAATCCTCCAGGCCGGTCACCGCGAAATTGACCTCGTTCATGGCCAGGAAGGGATCCCCGGCCACCCGGAAATCGAACCGATCGGCACCTAGCTCGTGGTGGAAGTCGATTTCCAGGTCGCGCAAATCGAAGGGGTACTTCGAGACGATGGCCTCGACGAACCCCTCTCCTTCACTGGTGGAAACACGGAGCTTGCGTCCCCCCGACACAGGCAGGAGATATTCGTGGCCACCGAAGACGAAGCCGTCGTCCATGCGGCTGCGGGGCCACAACACCGTAACCAGGCCGTCGATATCGATGCGGTAGACTACTGCGTAGGCATCCTGGTTGGTCTGGAAACCGGCCCCCATCTCCTCGCCGCGCTGATAGATCTCGTTTTCTTCCCGGTCGAGCCAGACGCCGATGCGCAGATCGATCGTACTGTAATCGAAGTCACCCGTGTCCCCGGACCCACCGGCCTCGTAATCACTGATGGTCTTTTTCGGGGCGTAGCCTTCCACGTTGCCGATCTCGGGATTCTGGGCCAAAGCAACGGCGCCACCGACCAGAACCAGGGTCAGCGAAGCCAGGAACAAGACCAGACAGACGCTCTCCTTGGAACGGATTCCGGGCAGACCACCTTTTGTTGTCGTGAGTGTCGCTTTCATGGTTTCACGCTCCTTTCCTTTGTTCGACCGCTGTTCAAAAACTTACGATCTGGGGCTTGGTTTCGCGGGGTTCCAAATCATCGGGCGCCTTGAGTTCCGGCAGCTCGGGAATGGTCTGATAGGCCCAGATGATGTCGACTGTCCCGACGTCGCGGTAGGTGCCGGTCACGCCGAACTTGGCGTAATGCAGTTCGGGCGCCTGGATTTCCACGACGTAGATGTGCCCGTTGACCAGTTCGATCTTTCCGGTCTGGGAATAACCGTCGGCCGGAGCCCAGGATACGCCCTCGAAGTTGATCTGGCCGTTGATCGTGAATACCCCGAAATCCTGCAGGACGACCCACGAAAGGTTGGCCATCACATAGGGGAACCCGTTCTCGAAGAAGATCTCAATGTCATAGGTTGGCGGAATAGTCGCCGGGTCGACACGGCCCTCGTTGATGTCGCCCTGATTGGAAGCCGCCGCGGAAAAATCGAAACCGGACAGGGAGGATTGGGCACCGTTGCCGTCATGCAGGGTAACCGGAATGTAGTTGCCGTTGACGTAGGGGCTCATGGGCAGGGGCGCGTCCAGCACGAGCTCGAAACTGAGGGCGCTCTCCCCCTCAACGTAATTGACCGCAGTGACTGCGTATTCATACCGAAAACCGTTCTGGACACCGAAGTCGTTGAACCAGTGCAGACCGGTAAAATCATCGTAGTTCTCATCCCAGGCCACTTCCCCGATTGGATCGAACGAGCGGTCGGGATTGTCTTGGTCGCCTTCTACGAAAGGCCGGCGGTAGATCACGTATTTCTCGACGCTTTGATTGTAGTTGTGGTTGATGTCGGCGTAGACAATGTCGTACCACTGCACGATAACCAGGTCGTCCAAGCTGATACTGTACACGCCCGTCGGCACGGCCGGGAGCGGAATCGCCACGCAGTTGAGGCAATCTTCATCGGACTCGCAACCGGCCAACAGCGCCACCACGACCACCAGAACGGCCGCCAGCACGGCAGACTGCCTCCGGATTCCATTTGTGCGATTTTCCTTGGCCCACTTCATGTTACGACCTCCGGGTCATCGAGTCCGTTTTGCCTATACCACCCAGACGCACGGGCCGTGCCACCGTAGCCGGACAATCCGGGCCAGGACACTAAAGGGACCGTTCAGTGAACGACGTTCGTGAAATCAACGGAAAGCAATACATATAGTTTGTTATTTCTCATTGACTTAAACTGACAGCAGGCTTATCAGCGACCTTCCCCACGATGGTAAAAGGGGAGGATATCTTCTCCGTAATTCATGAGAAAACCCGTTCAGATATGTGTGATTTGAAGGACAGATTATCCAAAAAGGGACGGCATATTAAGTAGAAGGCATAAAAAAGAGCCCTGCCTTGCAGCACTCCTGTCTTGAATCTCGCCATTTCAAGTTCAGGAAGGGCCCTTTTTCACGGACCCGGTGTCCAGGTCCTGAATGTTCATTCTTCATGTTTCGGGAGAAAAGGATTCCGGTTCTCCCATGCCGGCGAGAAATGATTGATCCGACCCCACCTCATCACAATCTTTCCGTCGGCCCTTCTTGTTGAGAACTCCCTTTTTGCCGGTAAGCATTGAGGGAAAGAATCTCAAATCTCCCGAAAACACGAATTACACTCAACAACTCAATGCTGGGAAGAGGATCCCTGTAACTCACCCCTTCACGTTTCTACATTGCACGGACCGTACCATCCGAACGACGGTGTTTCATATTTATAACTCTTTGTTATTGAATACTTTAAGATGGTGGCCCCTCAGGTGAGGAAACCCGTGAAGGACGTATCTATCAATGTTTTTTACACTTTTCCGAGCAAAAACTTAAGTTGTTCATTTGAAATGAATTATGTTGTAAAAAAAATTAAGGTGAATCCGGTCCGGAAGTGGACATGTTAATAGATTTAGAACTATTCCTGCCCTAGACCGTAATGGCGGATCTTTTTCAGGAGGTTGGGATAGCTGATCTTCAGGACCCTTGAGGCCTGAGCTTTGTTTCCGCGGGAAAGTTTGAGCGCCCGGCCGATTTCCCGGCATTCGATTCCCGCCAGGGTTTCCCGCAGGGGCAAAACTGCTTCGTTGTTGGACCCCTGGGCCATCCCACCTGAAATCTCCACGGGGAGATGCTCCGATCTCAGGGTGGAATCCCCGTGGGCGAGCACGATGGCCCGACGCAGGGTCTTCTCGAGCTCCCGAACGTTGCCGGGCCAGGAATGATGGATCAACAGGTCGAGGAACACCCGGTCCAGAACAGGTTGTGAACCCTCCATCTCCTGGCTGAACCGCTCGATAAAATGGTTGGTCAACATTTCGATGTCGTCAGCCCGCTCACGCAGGGGCGGAATCAACAGGGGGAAATCCATCAGGCGGTAGTAGAGATCCTCAAGGAACCGGCCTTCCCTCGCCATCTGCTGCAGATCGGACTTCGAAGCGCAGATGATCCGGACATCGACTGTCACCTCGCTATTGGCCCCCACCGGACGCACGGTCTTGGTGTCCATGAAATGAAGAAGCTTGCCCTGCATACTCAAGGGCATCTTCCCTACCTCATCCAGAAAGATTGTTCCGCCTTCCGCCTGGACCAATAACCCCTGCTTGTCGGCATGGGCGCCGGTGAAACTGCCGCGTTTGTGCCCGAAAAGTTCACTTTCCAGCAAGGATTCGGGAATGGCGGCGCAGTTGATGGTCAGGAATTTGCGGTCCGCCCTCTTGCTCAAGGCGTGGATGGAATAGGCCAGCAACCCTTTGCCTGTCCCGGTTTCCCCGTTCAACAGGACGGTCAGATCACTCGGCGCGACCTTCCGGGAGAGCCCCAGCATCTCGAGCATCTTTACATTCTGGGTGATGATGTTCTCGAAGCTTTCGATTTTCTCGAAAATCCCGTTCT
>CBDUYZ010000055.1:0-11849 GCA_965371575.1 uncultured bacterium | reverse complement strand
CGAATCAACGATGATCGCCTGTCCGGAGTCAATGGCGGGAGCCAGAGCGATCCTGCCTGCATCTGTTCCATTGTCTGCTCCTGCAACCTGGACAAACTGGATGCCAAGACCTTAGCCAAGTGGCCCAAGATCGCAGCCCGGAACGACCGAAAGAGTACGTTTTGAGGGAATTATATCTCGGCCCGGCGACCATCTGGTCGCCGGGCACCATGGCCAGGCAAGAGGGTATGGCAAATCACGCCAGGCCATATCTTTTTTTTAAGGGGGGTGAAATATGATCAAGCGGATCAACGACGATCGCCTGTCGGAAGTCAACGGTGGTGGCAGCAAGAGCGATCTTATTAAATGCTATTGCGTCACTGTCTGCTCCTGCAGTCAGGGTAAATTGAGTGCCAGTAGCGCGGTGAAGGGTTCCATGGATGAAGTCCGGAGCTTTACCAGGAACAATAGGTGATGGGTATTGGCCCGGCGACCATATTCGTCAGCCTTGAACAATGCTGAAGATGAAAGGCGATGAAATTTGATTGCCCATGGGCTTATCTATTCTGTACGGTCATTTCGACCGGGGCATAGTCAATCACGCTCGGTCATAATCTTTTTGAAGGGGGGTGAACCATGATCAAGCGAATCAACGATGATCGCCTGTCCGGAGTCAATGGCGGGAGCCAGAGCGATCCTGTCTGTATCTGTCCCACAGTTTGCAGTTGCAGACCGGATAAAATGGATGCCAAGACCCAGGCCAGGTGGCCCCAAGTCGAATTCAGGAACACAAAAAAGTACAGCTAAGTGAGGGAAATGAACATTGGCCCGGCGACCATCTGGTCGCCGGGCATCATATCCCAAAAAGGTTTTGTCAATGACCGAGAAAATGATATTGCGCCACGTGTTCGAGTCCGAGGGCCTGTGGTACTTATACGATGCCTTCACCAACGATATATTCGCATGTGATGAGGTCGTGGCCGCGGTGCTGAAAGTCTGGGAGCAACATGAAGATGCAGCCGTGCTCGCTGATCTGGTCCGGAAATGGGGCACTGCTGAAGTCGACCGGGCTATCGCTGAAATTCAGCAGCTGCGTGAGGAGACCAAAGCCCTGACTCCATTCGCGTTCACCGTCGAGCCCCGCTGCCCCACCCGCTTTGATCCTCGCAAGTACGAAGACAGCATCACCCATCTGCAGCTGACCGTCAGCGAGCAGTGCAATCTGCGCTGTCAATACTGCCCCTACACGCTGGGCAGGCCCGGCTGCCGACTGCACAACGACGCCCACATGAGCAGGGAAACGGCCTTGAAGGCGACGGATTTTTTCCTGGCTCGCAGCGGCGAGGTCGAGAATCCCTCCATCTCCTTCTATGGCGGGGAGCCGTTGCTCAATTTGGCTGTTATCAAGGCGGTGGTGGCCCGCGTGCGTGATCGCGCACCAGATCGCGAGATCCGGTTCCATCTGGACACCAACGGCGTATTGATCGACGAACAGGTCGCCGCTTACTTGAACCGGGAAAAATTCTTCGTGCAGATCAGCCTGGACGGGCCGCGCGAGATCCACGACCGATATCGGCGCACCCGGTCGGGCGAGGGCAGTTTCGACAGCATCATCAGGGGGATCGGTCACCTGCTCGACGACGATCCGGAATCCCCCGAGAGAATCAGGTACAACAGCGTTCTGACCCCGCCCTACGACCTCATGGCCGTGGTCGAATTTTTCCAGGACTTCCCGCCCCATCGCGAGCGCGGAATCGACGTCGCTCCCGAACCGGACCTGGATTTCGCCGATGTCTCGGGGATGCCGTTCGAACCCCGCGATGTCACCGGACCCGCCGATCTGGATCCAACCCCCACCCTGACCGAATTGAGGCAGAATTTTATCCAGGAGTGTACCGCGGGCCGCTATCACGACCTTTCCCGGGCGGTGCGTTCATTCTTCGACGAAGGAATCATCAAGTACTACCACCGCCCGCGGGGAACCCTGCCCGATCGTTTTTTTCCTACCGGAACCTGCCAGCCGGGACAGCGCAAGGTTCACGTGCGCGCCGACGGCTCCCTCCTGGCTTGTGAGAAAGTCCCCGATGCCATGTTCATCGGCCATGTCGATTCCGGTCTCGACCTGCCCAGGATTGAAACGCTTTATGATCAACTCCTGGACGCGGTCGCCGGACGATGCGGTAAGTGCTGGGCTCTGCGTCACTGCAGCATCTGCTTCATGCACCTGGATGCCGAGGGAAAGGTTCCCGAGAAACTTTGCGAAAGTACGCGCGCGGCGGCAGAAAGCACTTTCCGCGACTATCTGCCCCTGCAGCAGGCCGACCCCAAGGCCCGGGAATGGTTGAAGAATACGACCATGAAGTAGGATTCCCCCCGTAAAGCCACATTACAAACGCACTAAATGATAATGACAGATGGTTTTCCCAGTGACGAATCATCCAATTCGTGGCATAATCCATCATCTTCCCGTGGGTTTGAGAATAGTAGCACCTCGGGGTTTCGGCCCTGGACAATGCAAGGGGAAAATTCATGACTCGGTCTTTCTACCTGTTTGTCATTCTATTGACCCTGTCTTTCACGACGGTTCTGGCTGCCGAAGATGGCAACTGGGTGTCGTTGAACGGCAGTTCCTCCGCCCAGAAACCAACCGCCACCATTCTCAAATCCGATGACAGCGAGACTCTCATCAAGTTCAACACCAACGGTTTCTGGTCCCAGGATGTCGAGGTCGATGGGACGACCTATCAGCTGCTGAAGTTCCCCGGCTACGCCAGCACGCTGGAAGTGGGCCAGGCCCAGATACCGGCCATCTCGGAACTGGTGGCCATCCCCGGCCACGCGAACGTCACTGTCGAGATCGTCGAGTCCAGGGAAGTGACCTTGACCGGCTTCCGCGTGTTTCCCTTCCAGGAGCCCCAGCTGGAGACCGCTGTGGACCCGGGGTTCTCCGTGGATGCGGATTTCTACTCCCGAAACGCTTTATTTCCTGCGGATCAAGCCACCGTCGGGTCCCCGGGCATCTGGCGGGATCTGCGGGTGGTCAACCTGAGGGTTCATCCCCTGCAGCACAATCCGGTGACGGGTGAAATCAGGGCCTGCTCGGAGATCATCGTCAGGCTGACCTACGCGGGGACCAGCAGCGTCAACGTCAAGGAACCCCTGCAGCGTCCGGTCGCCGAGAACTTCGACCGCATGTACAGTCAGGCCGTGCTCAACTACAAGAACCTGAACCTGCCGGTCTCTCAGTCGGACCTCCCCGCAGACAAGTTCACCGGAGCCTACGACTATCTGATCATCGCCGATGACAATTACGTCGGCGATATGACGGACTTCATCGACTGGAAGACGGCCCAGGGCTTGGCGGTCAACATCATTCCCGTCTCCGAGGTCGGTTCCACCTACACCTTGATCAAGAATTTCATTGCGGATGAGTACACCAGCAACGGCATCCGTTACGTCCTGCTGGTCGGGGACGAGAACGATATTCCGGCCTACGAGGGCTACGGGTTCTTCAGCGACTATTACTACTCCACTCTTGAGGGCAGCGACGACTACGCCGAAATCGCGATCGGCCGCTTTTGCGTCGGGAGTTCAGAGCATGTCGGCAACATGGTCAACAAGAGTATCGTCTTCGAATCCAGCCCGCCCGGTGGAGACTGGCTGGAAAAATCCCTGCTGGTGGCCAACTACGAACTGGCCCCCGACAAGTATCAATACTGCAAGGAAGAGGTGCGCAACGCCGACGACACGAATTCCGGCTCCTACAACGTCCTGTATCCCCAGTTCACGACCGCCTACGGGGCCTCCATCTCGAACGGCGGCGACGAGGCCACCAACGCCGACGTGATCAACTACTTCAACGAGGGTTTCCGGCTGGTCAACTACCGTGGCCACGGCGATACGGACATCTGGTGGTCCTGGAACGTCGACCGCGAACACTTCGAGATCAGCGATGTCGAGGCCATCGACAACGGACAATACACCCCGGTTGTCTTCAGTATCGCCTGCCTCAACAATGAACTCGACAGCAACAATCTGACCATAGGCGAGGCCTTCACCCAGGACAATGACGCGGCGGTTGCTTTTCTGGGGGCGTCTTCACCCTCGTACACGACCCCCAACCACGATTACGACAAGCAGCTCTACGCGGTTATCTTCGACGAGGGCATCAACGCCCTCGGCGACGCCTCGAACGAAGCCTCGGTGCGCGTGATCGGTCTCTGGGGATCATACGGCATCGCCAACGCCCGGATGTATCTCTGGCTGGGTGATCCCTCGTTGCAGCTGATCTTCAGCGGAACCCCGGGCCTGCCCGCGCCTCAGTTGGCTTCCCCCGCCGATGGTTCCTCTTTCGATTCTCCGGCCACTGTCCTGCTCGACTGGAATACCGTCGACACGGCTGTTTCGTATGACGTTCAGCTGGACGACAGCAGTGATTTCAGTTCTCCCCTGAGCGAGGCCCAGGGCCTGACCGCTTCGCAGTGGACAACCGCCGCGTTGGGTGATGGTGTCTACTACTGGCGGGCCAGGGCTTACGATGGTACGGACTACAGCCCCTGGTCATCGGGGTGGAGCTTCTCCGTCGGTGTGCAGATGGCTGCGCCGGTTCTGATTTCGCCCGCCAAAAATGCGAGGCTGCGGACCACCAACATTACCTTCGAGTGGTACGCGCTTGATGGCGTGGACAGCTACAGGATCGATGTGTCCACAGACCCCACATTCTCCGCGGTGGTCATCGCGGGTACTTCCGGAACCTGTTCCGACGGAATCTGCTCGTTCACTTCCACGACTAAACTTGATCCGGCTACCTACTACTGGCGGGTCCAGGCGATGAACGATGGTTGGCCCTGGTCCGAAGTCTGGTCCTTCCGGATGTTGGGTACCGGCGGCGGCGGCGGCGGCGGCCCCAAGGACGGACCCGATGTGGTCGAACTGGATGGCAATTACCCCAACCCCTTCAATCCCATGACCAGCATCCACTTCCGGCTGCCCGAGAGTATGCCGGTGCAGTTGCGGGTCTATGACGTGTCGGGTCGGCTGATGCGCACACTGCTGGCTGACCAGGTAATGCCGGCCGGCCTTAACGAGGTCGTCTGGGACGGCAAGGATTCCAGCGGCAGAGGAGCCGCATCAGGGATCTACTTCTACCAGTTGGAGGCGGACAAGTTGGTCATGACCAAGCGCATGATCCTGCTGAAATGACGGAACCGAGTTTTCCAGCCTGATCTGGGCACCCAACCCCCGCCTCCAGCCGGAGGCGGGGGTTTTGTCGTCTGTTGGGATTTGCCGGTGGTGTTAGGCGAATACGACCGCCATAATGAAACCTACCGGTGTGCGGTTTTTCGGAGGGACGGAATTCCTGTTTCCGGAAGATTCATGAGGTTGATCATGTTCAGGAGATGTTCGTGAAATTACGGTTCCGCAAATTCGCCCCGCCTGTCCGACGCCTACTTGTTCCCGGGGTGGTCCTCATCATCATGGCAGGAACTGCCTTCGCCCAGGACCTAGAGCCGCGCTCATTTTCCCAGGCCCCGGTGGGCATGAATTTCGTGGCGATGACCTACGGATATTCCACCGGTGAGGTATTGTTCGACCAGGCCGTGCCCATCACCGAGGCCAGCGGCCGGGTCAGCAACGTGGTCGCCGCCTATGTCAGAACCCTGGGCTTTTTCGGCGCATCGGCAAAATTCGCCGCCATCGTTCCTTACGCCTGGGGCCACTGGCATGGTTTTCTGGACGGTGAATACGCAACCACCTCCCGCACCGGCTTTGCCGACCCGCGCCTGCAGCTTTCGGTCAACTTCCTGGGCGCTCCCGCCATCAAGATGAGCGAGATGAGGGCCTATGACAACAACACGGTGGTCGGGGCCAGCCTGCAGGTGGTCGTGCCGGTGGGGCAGTACAAACCCGAGAAGCTGATCAACCTGGGACAGAACCGCTGGGCCTTCCGGCCGCGGGTGGGAATCTCCCAAAAGATGGGCACCTGGACCCTGGAAGCCATGGGCAGCGTCTGGCTGTTCACCGAAAACCCGGATTTTTTCGGCGGCAGTACAGTCACGCAGGATCCACTGTGGTCGGTCCAGGCGGATGTCATCCACCAGTTTCCTTCCGGCCTGTGGTTCGGGCTGGGCGCCGGAATTTCCCGGGGCGGGAAAACGGCCTCCGATGGCGTGTACGGCAACACCTACAAGAAAAACACCCGGTGGGCGGCTCTCTTTTCCTATCCCCTGGCCCGCCGGCACAGCGTGAAGATCATTTATATCGATGGGTTGAGCACACGTCTGGGCTCGGACTTCGACCAGATCAGTGTCAGCTACCAGATGCGGTGGGGCGGGGAAAAATGATCCCGGTTGGGCGCGCCGGTTTTGTGTGAACTTCCGCACTCGGTGCTTATTTTGACCCAGCCTTTCTTTCTGAAATCGCAATGAAAATACCGAACCAGAAGTGCTATAATAGAATAGATATTTTTCAATCAGGATCCGGATTGAGGGATCGATCCGGCGGGGCGTGTGCGTGACGGCCGGAAAAGACGTCCCGGCTGATTCGCCCTGTCAGGCGAATTCCTGTGGCCGGCTCTTTCCACCGGATATCGCCCAACGCAAAAACCTTACCCACAACGACCACTTCGACACCTGTGGCGCGAGGTTCAGGTGCAGTTCAGCCAAGCTGAGTGAATCTTCGATCAAGGCGTCGTGCAACGGACGTAATATCAGCGGCCATGACACTTGTGCCGTACCGTGAGTGTGCATCCGCAGGGTTTCCCGCAACTCTGTTTTGTCGGCTTCCAGCTCGAAGACATCATAGCCGTGATATCCAGCGAATCCGCGTGGGCCCGTGAAGCGAAACAGGACGCGCTGTCCGGGTACATATTCTTCCACGAAATATCGGATAGGCCCGTGGCCACCATTTGCGGAGACGGCGAGTGGCTTGTCGAATTTCATTCGAGGCCACATCTCATGGGGCCACAACAAATCATTTTTTGATGAGAGCGAATCTACCAGGCGCCCCACTTCAGCTGATGGGACCGGGTATATCCGGCTATGGATATTGATTACTTCCACAGATGGTAAACCTCCGCTTGTTTGGTGCAGGCTTTTGTCAGCCCTTCAGATGCGCACTCGGTTCTGCGGCAAGCAGCACCCTGAGCTCCCTGAAAAAAAGATCCCTGACCTCCTGGGTGCGCCGTGCCGCGGGAGGCTCCAGAATCGCCTCGTCCTCCAGCATGTGGTCTTCGGGCCCCACCTGAAGAGCATACGAATTAGGCCCTCGTTCCCAAAACCAGTCCGCAGACCCGAAATGGACGTAGTCGGGATCAACCGCGGTAAGTCGTGCCAGCGATTGCCGCAGCGCTTGTCCACGCAGGCTGTTTTCCAGACAAAAGGCGATATAGGCGATTCTATACCTCGCCGAACCTGAAAAGCCGAACGGCATGGGCTCGAGGTTGTGCGGGTCCTGCTCGGGGGCACAGAGGAAGTGCCCGTAGCAGCACTGCAAAGTGAAGCAATGAGGAAGTGAGGCGAAGCCGTCAACGATATCCCTGAGGGGATCGTCGATGGAAGCAAGGTCCAGGGCGGCAATCGACTTCTGCCGGGCGTGGGCGTAACCACTGTTTGCCACGAACTCCCGCGCTTTGGTAAACGTCTCCAATGATAACCCTCTCCGTCGAAGGGCCGACGACCAAGTCCGGCTGCGGCAAGAATGCGTAGCGGAATTGTCGTCCGGTACAGGAACTTGTAAGGTTATTGCTCAAACACATTCTTGACGACCACATCACCAAGGGCGAGTTGCCCTGGTCGTGCCCGGGCCTCTTTCGCACTTTTTCCAATGGCCACAAACATGGCAATTACATGGTCATCCGGCAGACGAATCAGCTGCGCAACCTTCTCAAAATCAAAACCGTCCATGGGACATGAGTCATACCCCAGGGACTTTGCAGCCAGCATTAACGTCTGGGCAGCGATGCCACAGGAACGCATAGCTTCGTCTCTTTGCGCCTGCTCATTGCCCCGATAATAGTTGTCTATGGCCGGCAGCATAAACTCCTGAACTTCGCCGGGTGCATTTACCCAATAACGCCCAGGCTCCTTTTCCCATGCCTTCAGATCTGCGCAAAGTACGATAAACAAAGATGAATCGGTCACTTGTGATTGGCCCCAGGACACCTCCCTGATCTTCCTCCTCAGGTCAGCATCATCCACTACGACAAAACGCCAGTGCTGGATATTAAAGGCTGTCGGTGAAAGAATGGCCAAAGACAAAATCTCGTTCGCTTCTTCAGGGGTCATGCCGTGGCTTGCATCAAAATGCTTGACGGATCGGCGTGACCGAATTGCTTCTGTCGTTTTCATAGGATCTCCTTTTTTTGCCAATAAACATAACTTCGGCTTCACCTGCCAGTGTGACTGGCGCGGGCCGGCGGCGGACGATCAGCGGTGGCACAATCAGAATGTGAAAATCCCCCCCACTTACGTGGGTGTGCTATAATTGGTAATAAGCGATATTTGTTTTTTAGCGGGCCGCGTCAAATCCAGGAACCGCACCATGAATATTACACTTCTGTATGGCCGCCGGCTGTTGATGATCAGCCTCCTGACTACCCTGTTGATTCCCACGTTGGTGTGGTCCCAGGATTGCGTCCAATGGGCAGATGGCGTCGAGCCGATCTACACTTTCGGGGAAGAATATGGGTCCCCTCCTATATTCGGCGATTCGCAATATCAGCTGTTCACCAAAGTCACTACTCGGTGGGATGGCTTCACGTGGTACGACTGCTATTTGTTGGATGTGAGCAACCCGTTCGATCCCACCTTGGTCTGGGAAAAAATCCACGAAGGCATTGTCACCTATGACTGGCATTATCTGGGCAGTTTCGCAGACCTGGTGTTTGTCGCTAAAACCTTTGACGGAACGTGGGTCGACGGACTCACCATCCAAAATCTGGAACCTGAACCGGTTTCCGTGACTATTCCCTGCCACCGCTGGCGTAGCTCCTACCGACGCGACAACATCATCTGGATCATCACGGACGAAACCCTGACTTCTTACGACCTGAATGACTGGCCCAATCTTGAAGAAGTCGGTTCCATCGCGGTCGAGGAATCCGACTTGTACATGGGACCGCAAGGCGCCATAGTCGCCGGATACAGCGAGCTCCATTTTTTGGAGCTGGACGATCCCGCCAACCCACGGATCGGAGACTCCTACCGCCTCCATCAGCCCCTGAACTCGGTCACATTTACCGAAGGGGTCGCCTACCTCGGTGACGATTCCGAGGTGACCGCCGTTGACTATTCCGATTTCACTCAACCGAAACGCATTGGTCGGTTCCTTTGTCCTGTCCCAGTTGGGAAAGTCGAAGTATACGATTCCGAGGGGATCATTTTTTTCAAGGACGATAGTTTCCAGATAGTTTCCTTGCTGGATCCTGCGCACATCGTCGCTCTTTCCGGAAAAATCAGCGCACCGACTTTTTCCTGGCAGTACCCCTGTGTCCGCTCAGGGGATCTGCTATATCTCGGTTGCGGACATGAAGGCGTGGCCTTGTATGACCTGACCGACCCCTCCAGCCCCCAGCTTATTGGCCAGAGTCTGGAATTTGTTCATGTTCTGAATATCGTTGACGACCTCCTAGTTTGCGGCGGCATTATCTATCCTCTGGATTGCCCGGAAATATCTCCGGTAGCCGACCAACCGGCGTCCGCGCCGGTGCGCCTGATCGGCGCGGTGCCGAACCCCTTCAATCCACGCACTGCTGTGAAGTTCACCCTCGACCGGGAGCTAATGGTCGACCTGGGGGTTTACGACCTGCGCGGCCGGCGCGTGCGCGCTTTGACCAGCGAGTCCTGGCCGGCCGGCGAGAATGAAGCCGTCTGGGACGGCCGCGACAACACGGGCCGTGCGCTGCCCTCGGGCACCTACTTCTTCAAGCTGCAGGCCGGCGGGACCCAACAGACCTGCCGCGCCGTGCTTGTGCGCTGAGCAGTTTGACGCGGATCCGGCCAAGGTGGCCGGCGCGACCGAGCCCAGTTTTTCAACCGCCTGCTAGGTCATTGCCTCGTCAGCGTTACCCGCGCGAAAGTCGTACGCTTCGCACCTCTGTCAATTTCTATGAGCCAATGCCATACGTCGGATTCTCTATCGTAAGTAAAGGTCGTGTGAATAATACTACCGTCGCCGGTGTCGAAGACGAAGGCCAACTCGTCGACCGCAGGCTCCGCGTGGCCAGTGGCTTCGGGAAATTGACCGCCGCTGCCCGTTACGTCGAGCCATAGACATGTATACCGACTTGTGGGCTGGTGCCAACCGATGAAGACAATGGCCTCATAAGCCGGCATGCCTTCACTGTCCACTTCACGCGCCACTTCATGAAAGCGTAGATATTGATGGCCGAGCACCCACTCGGCAACGATATCATGTGTCGACTCGGCCCCACCGATCGTGCCGTTCATAACCCAGTTTCCTACCATTTGGTCAAGCAGCGCGTCTTGAAATCCTTGCTGCTGTGCCGCTGCCAAAGGTGGCGCCAACAAACAAAGTGCCATGATGCCAAGTGTGATTTTCATTCTGCCATACCTCCCGGAACTACTTCTAATCCGCCTCAACGTTGGATCCACCTGCGAAGTCGCTTGCTGGCCGGCTACATGGCTTCATCGAATTCCCTGCGGTATCTCGCTATACCGCCAGTCTTTGGCAGGGCAGCCTTATCAAACACGAGGGACATAAACGCTTCATCGGGAATGCCCTCCCACTGGCTGAGAAGCTTGTACTGAGACGCCGGTTCAAACCCAAAGCGCGGATAATACTCCGGATGTCCCAACACAGTTATGAACGGGCAGCCAACCTGATGTAAGTGTCCAATCCCGTGCTGGACAAGTTGAGAGCCGATGCCCTTTCGTTGGCGAGATGGCAATACCGCCATTGGAGCCAGTCCCATTCCGACCAAGTCGCTATTGTCGATAGTGACTGGCGTGAACAAGATGTGTCCGACAACGGTACCTTGATCGACAGCGACGAACGAAACATAGCTGTCACATGATGCACGAAGCTTGTCTACGGCGGCCGCCTCCGGCCCATTTTCAAATGCAGCTTCATTGAGATGGTGAATGGCGAATTGGTCGGATGATTCTTCCGTGCGGATTTCAATCATAGGTAATTCCCCAGATTGTTGCGACCAAGTTGCGGTTAAGCTGCGGGTCGGCTTGGCACATTCCTTGTGTGCGCATGGAGCGTGAGGAGATCAATCTAGATTTCAACTGTTCGATTTGGCACCACCGTCAAACCGCGTGAAAAGCCCGTCCAGGGCAAATCCATAGATCAGAAATACCAGCGCCACTGCAGCGAGGGTGTACGGCTGCACGCCCATACCCAACTTCATCCCGCAGCTGAACCATGAGACGAGGCCAGAGGCCAGAAACAAAACAGCGCCCAGCAGCATACCCCGGCCAGCTCGCCCGAGACGGGGCAGCCTCCTGACCAGAAGCAGCAAGAGACCCCCAACCCCGCCAATGACGGCTCCCAGAAGCAGCACCTCGAGCAGGCCGTGCAAGCTCAGGTTCACCTCCCTGCTCGTGATGAGCGCCAGCCCAGCCGTGGCAGCCCGTCCACCGAGACCCAACACCAAGGCCCCGACGCCTGCACCCAGCAGAATGGCCACCCGTCCCTTGCGAAAATGTGTCATATGCTTCCTGTGGCTTTCTAAGCTCTAGTCCACTACCTCAATCCTAAACTCGCCGACTACCGCACCGTTGTACCGATATCGTAACATATAGCTTCCGGCCTGGAGTCGATTATCCTCGTCCAAGTCCACTCGGTAGACTGCCGGCTCGACGCTCCCGAAATCGAGTGATTCGATCGAGTCACCTTCCGCAGTG
>CBDUYZ010000054.1:0-12156 GCA_965371575.1 uncultured bacterium | reverse complement strand
TTGCTCATGCTAGATCCATCCCTTGGTCAGCGCCTCGCGCCCGTGGTAGGTGATGATGATGTCGCTGCCGGCGCGGCGCATGGCCAGCAGATTCTCCCTGACCATGGCTGCTTCGTCGATCAGGCCTGCCGCGGCGGCGTTCTTGACCAGTGAGTACTCGCCGGAAACGTTGTAGCAGACGACCGGGCACAGGACCTCCTCGCGCACTCTGCGGATGATGTCCAGATAGGCCAGCGCCGGCTTGACCATGACCATGTCCGCGCCCTCCTGCAGGTCGAGCAGGGCTTCAAACACGGCTTCACGACCGTTGCGCGGATCCATCTGGTAGGTCTTGCGGTCGCCCTGGGGGGCGCTGTCGCAGGCGTCACGGAAAGGACCGTAGTAGGCGCTGGCGTATTTCGCGCTGTAGGCCAGGATGGCCGTGTCGGTGAAGCCCTCACTGTCCAGCTTTTCACGGATCGCGCCGACCCGGCCGTCCATCATGTCACTCGGGCTGACGATGTCGACGCCGGCCTGCGCGTGATTGAGGGCCATCTTCGCCAGCTGCTCCACACTGGGGTCATTGACGACCTTGCCTTTTTCCAGAAATCCGCAGTGGCCGTGACTGGTGTAGGCGCACAGGCAGACGTCGGTGACGGTGATCACGTCGTCGCCGAACTCCTTCTTGAGGGCTTTGACCGCCTCTTCGCACACGTTCCCCGCGGCGATGGCCGAGCTGCCGTGTTCGTCCTTTTCACCGGGGATGCCGAACATCAGATGGGTTTTGAGGCCGAGTTCCAGATCCACGCCGACTTCCTTGACCAGATTGTCGACCGAAACATGGTAAACGCCGGGCATGCTGCCGATCTCCTCACGGACGTCGTGGCCTTCGACGACGAAGTGGGGGGTGATCAGGTGCCGGGCAGCGACATCGGTCTCAGCGATCATTTCACGCAGCACGGGATTGGCGCGCAGGCGCCGGGGACGGTTCAGCAGATTCATGATTCTGTCTCCGGTGTGACGGGTTCAGGTAACGGGTCCAGGCCGGCGGCCAGGACCATGGCTGCCAAGTCAGGCGTGGCGGCCACGGCGGTTTCGAAACCGGCGGGCCGTGTAGCCTGGGCGGTGGTGTCCCCTATGGCGACGCACCGCGGTCGCTCGGTCCAGACCTCTGTGAAGGCCCGGACCGTCGAAGGGCTGCAGAAAAAGATGATGTCGCCGCCCGCACAAGGCGAAGCCGGCAACTCATCCGCGGGAACAGGACAGGTTTCGTAGAGGGGCAATTCCCTGACCTCGAATCCCGCGGCGCTCAGGGAGGCCCGCGGTTCCTCGAGGCGATCGGCGGAGCCGGGCAACAGGATGCGGCCGGGCCCGGGTATTTCATCCAGGGAGACCTGGGCGAGAAAGGCCTGGGCGAATTCCGCCCCGTCGAGGGTCCGAACGCCCAGATCATCCCGCAGGCCGGCTGCTGTCAGTGTGGCGGCGGTACCGGCGCCCAGGGCGCCGATCCGGGCGGGTCCGAGCGACAGACCGGTTGCGGAGAATGCCTTCACGCCCTGGGGGGAGGTGAACAGGATCCAGTCGTAGACGCCGGGATCACAATCATACGGCACGGGCAGGGACTTGTACCTGATCAACGACAGCTCGACCACGGCATGGCCCGCCGCTTCAAGCCGGGCGGCCCAGGCCTGGTTGCGGTCCCGCTGGCGGGTCAGGATGATGCGGTGTCTGTCGGTCATCTTCGTTCAGGCTCCCCTGTACTCACCGATCATTTCCCAGCATTCGGCGACCAGTGTGTCGAGGTCGGATCCTTCGACGGTCAGGCGCAGAGGCTCGTCGCCGGAACCCGCGAGAAACACTTCGAGGTGCCATTGGTCACCATCCGGCTGGATGTTTATGCCGAAGGGCAACTGGCAGCCGCCTTCCAGTCTCTGGAGCAGATCACGTTCGGCGGCCACGGCTCGACCAGCTTCGGGACAGTCCAGGTGTGCCAGGTTTTCCAGCCAGGGGTCATCCTTGCGGCACTGGATGCCCAGCATGCCCTGCGCTGGCGCGGGCACGAATTCGTCAACGTCCAGAGGTTTGACGAACAGATCGTCCAGATCCAGTTCCAGGCGCAACAGACCGGCGCGGGCCAGCAGGATGCCGTCGTACAGACCTTCGCGCAAGCGGTTCACCCGGGTAGGCACGTTGCCGCGCAGGTCGACGATCTCCAGATCGTTACTCAGATAGCGGACCTGAGCCTGGCGGCGCGCAGCGCTGGTCCCGATTTTCGCCCCGCTCCTGAGGGGCAGCACGTCACCGGCGGCGAGCTTGTCCTGATCGATCGTTTCGGGCCTGGCCAGCAGCACGTCACGGGGATCCTCGCGCCCGACCATGGCGGCCAGGGTCAGTCCGGTGGGCATTTCCGTGGCCAGATCCTTCAGGGAATGCACCGCGAGATCGACGCGGCCCTCGAGTTGGGCGTCCTCGAGCTCCTTGGTGAAGAAGTTCTTCCCCTCGAGTTCGGCAAAGGGAGTGTTGTCGATGCGGTCGCCGCGGGTCTTGATGATTTCGATTTCCGCTTCCACACCGAGTTGGCGCAGTCTGCCCTGGATATGGTAGGCCTGCCAGAGAGCCAGATCGCTTCCCCGGGTGCCGATGCGGCAAATGCCTTCATTTGAGATGCTTTTTCCCGCGCTGTTTTCAGACGACATGGTCAAAGGTCTTCCTCCCGAAGTGGAATCCTGTCAGGTCAGGAGACTAGAAATTATAGTTAATCAATATGTCATACGGAGGTCATGCCCTGTTATTCTATTGACTTCCTCTCATTTTGTTGGATCCGGCCCACTTCTGTGCTAGGCTGAACGCCCATATCCTCAAGCAAACCAAATAGTTAAAGGATTCTCCTGCCATGCCGCCCCGGATCCGCCGCATTCCCTTTGCCGACAATCTTTTGCGCCGTCTGGCGATCGACCTGGCGGCGGCCCTTCCGGGAGCGGAGGCCGGGGATTTGACGGACGCGCTGGTTCTGCTGCCCTCATCTCGGGCTTGTCGTACGCTCCAGCATGAACTGCTGGAACAATCGGGGCGTGACACACTGCTGTTGCCCGGGATCGTGACCGTCGGGCAGTGGGTGGGCGAACAAGAGGCGGGGCTGGGGCTTGATACCGCGGATCCGCCGGATGACCGGATCAGGCCGCTGATCCTGGCCCGCAAGCTGATGACTCTGCCCTGGCTCAAGGACAACCGCGAAAGCGCGCCGGGTCTGGCAGTGGAGTTCATCCGCTTTTTCGACGAGGCCCGTCTCCATCGACGGGAACACCTGCTGATGGATCCGACGGCCGTGGACCAAGCCCTGGAACACGCCGTGACGGCTGAAGCGGAGAATATCGCCGCTGATCTGCGGCGCATTCACGAAGTCTGGGACCATTACCGCGATTTGGTACCCCGTGATTCGGTCGATCGGCTGGCTGATCTGGCCCTGGCTCTGGAAGCCCACGGGGTTCCGGGCCCGGCGCCCGCACTGGTCGTGGTCGCTGGGTTCGGGCGGATCGATCCGGTGCGGGCCGAGCTGCTGCGGGCCGCGCTGGACAAGGGAGAGGAAGGCCGTCTCTACCTGCCGGAAGCCGCCAGTCATCTTTCGCGGCTGTTCATGGCGACCTGGAGTCCTGACCGGTTGGGCGCCGATCCTCTGGCGTCCACCCGGTGCGCCGCGAATCTGCTCGCGGGGGAAACCGCGGAAACCTCGCCGGGCGAGGATATTCCCTCGCTCAAGCAACGGCTGGACGCTCTGCAGGAAGAGGCGGATCCGGCGGCCTTGCTGGCGCCGCATGGTCCCGTCGAGTTCGCGCCCTGCGGTGGTCCCGAGGCCGAAAGCCGGCTGGTCACCCACCGCGTGGTGGAGATATTGTCCCGGCCCGAGGGACAAAGGCGCCGCATTGCCGTGGCAGTGGGCGATCCAAAGCTGGCCACCCGCATCATGGCCCAGCTGCGCGATGCAGGGATCGATTCCGACAACACACACGGCCAGGCCCTGTCCACGCTGCCTGCCGGTCTGTTGTTGCGGTTCATCCTGCGGGCCGTGCTGACCGAACTGCGGCCCGAGCCCCTGCTGGAAGTATTGACCCATCCCTACGTGCAGCTGCCCGTGGGTGAAGGCGGTCACGGGATCTGGACCTTGCGTCTGGAAAGGATGTTCCGCCGCAACCAGGGTCCCCGGGGAGGTCTAGCGGGACTGCGCCGGCAGGCCGCGGACCGGGACCAGTCGGCCCTGAACCTGTTCCGGAAGCAGGGTCCGGGCATGATGGAGTTCGTGGATGCGGTGGCCGCTGCCTTTGCGCCCCTGTTGTCGATGCGGGACGGCCGGCAGTATTCCTGGAGCGAACTGATCGACGCTGTGACCGAGGTCTGGACCGCTCTGGCTCCGGGGTTCCCCCTGGGCGAAAAGAAGGATCGCCCCGATGTGACGGCGGCGGCCCGCTTACTGGAGTGCCTGAAAACCGATTCGTCTCTGTTGCCGCCGGTCGCCCTGTCTGATTTCACCGCCGATGTAGGGCTTCTCCTGGCCGGCGAAAACGTGCCGGCCCACCGCGCCCGCAACCTACCCGTACTGGTCACCGGCCTGGTCGAAGCCCGGCTCGAGTCCTTCGACAACCTGATCATCGCGGGCCTGCGGGACGGCGTGTTCCCCTCCCGGCCCCAGCGGCCGCTTCTGCTGGGGGGCGGTGTCCGTGACCGCCTCGGCCTGCCCGGCTGGCGTGACGCCCTGAGCCGGGACGCGGAGCTTTTCCTGCGCCTGCTGCACAACGCTCCCGAAGTCCTGCTCACCTGGTACACCGAGGAGGAAGGTCAACCGGTCCTGCCGTCACCTTTTGTTTCGCGGTTGCGGCTGGGTCTGCAGCCGGGGAAAACAGAGGAGCCCAAGGCTTTCCTGTGGCGGCGCGAAGAAATGCCCTGGCAGGACATGGAGACGGCCGAAGCGGGCTTCCTGGGTGAAGATCTACGACCGCCGACCCTGGCGAAGATCCGTCCCCTGACGCGCTTGAGCTGGACTGCCTTGCGCCAGTGGCGGGAGTGCCCCTACCGATTCCTTCTGGAACGCGGCTTTGCCCTGCGCAAGGAGGAGGAGGTCCAGGAGGAGTTCGGCCGTCTGGAATACGGCAGCATGGTGCATGAGGCCCTGGCCGATTTTCTGGCCCCGGCAGGGCAGGGTTACGCCGCGCTGGTTGACGGTGACAGGGAAAAGGCCGTGGAAATCCTGTCGGCGGAGGCCGAGGCGAAATTCGCCCCGGGCGCCGACGACCTGCCCTTGCGACGCCTCTGGCTGGACAGTTTTCGCCGCGCGGTTTCCCCCATCGTCGCTCACGAAATGAAACGGTTTCCCGACTGGCGGCCGGTGGCCGTCGAAGAGCAGTTCGAGATGCAATTGGGGGATTTGGCCGCCTGGGTTGATGGGCAGGCGTCGGCTTTCGACTGGAACCCGGAACTACCGGAACTGTCCGGCCATGCCGCCGACATCGTGTTGCGCGGAACGGTGGACCGCATCGATCGCCGCCAGGATGGCACCGGCGCCCTGTGTGTCATCGACTACAAGACGGGCGCGATACCCTCGGCCAAGAAGGTCCAGGCCCTCGATGAAATGCAGGTCCTTCTGTATGCCGCGGCTGTCGAGGTCGGCGGGATGCCGACCGGCGGATCCGTCGCCGAGGGATTCTATTACGCGGTCAACGAGGATAAACCGGGCCGGCCCGGCAAGGCCCACCTGGATTGCGCCGACGGCGAGGGCCGGTTGCTGCTGCTCCAGGGGGCCGCCCGCCTGGTCGAACGGGCGGTCAGCGCGGGCGATCCCGCTGGTCTGTTCCGGCTGATTCCCAGGGAATTCGACGGCGAAGGCGAATCTCGTCTGCCCTGCGAATATTGCGAATTACGAGGTGTGTGCCGGCTTGAAGAACGCGATATGCCGCCGGCGACCGAATGCAAACTGGACAAGCTCGTCAACCGGAAGGACATGTTCTAGCGTGAACGATCCCGTCCGCATGGCCAATGAAATCCAGCGCCAGGCAGCCCGGCCCGACGTGTCGGTGGCGTTGCGGGCGTCCGCGGGTTCGGGCAAGACCAAGGTCCTGGTCGACCGCTTCATCCGCCTTTGCGTAGAGGACACGCCGGCGCGCACCCACCCGCGGTCCATCCTGGCCATCACGTTCACCAGAAAAGCCGCCGTCGAGATCCAGTCACGCCTGCTGTCCAGGGCTGCCGGCATGGTGCTTGCCGAACCCGATGAGCTGCGCCGCCAGTTGCGCGATTTGTTCAGTGACCGAGCCGACCCCGAACCCAACGACCGGGAAATGCAGCACGCGGCCGGCCTGTACGAAATGATCCTCGAAGATCTTTCCGGTCTGCACGTGGGCACGATCCACTCCTTCTGTCAGCTCATCCTGGGTCGTTTCGCCGCCGAAGCGGGGCTGGATCCCCATTTCGCCGTCCTCGAACACCAGGACGAACTGGTGGACGAGGCCCTGGACCAACTGGAAGAGGAGATGTCGAAGGGAGAGACGTTGGCCGCCGCCGGTCGTACGGTGGGGACCAACCCCAGCTCCGTGCGCGCGGCGGTGAAGGAGATATTCTACGAACAGATGCGGATCGAACGCTGGTTGAACCGGCACGACGAGGAATCCGGTACGCCAGGTGACCGGACCCGCCTGGACAAGCTGCCGGGGTTGCTGAAGGATCTGCGGGAGTTTCTGTTCCCGGATCTGGATCCGGATCAGGAGCCCGATCCGGAGGACTTTGCTCCCCTGCTCGCCGAAGTTCTCGCGGAATTTGCGCACAGGGGGCTGGATAATGTCGATGACGGCATGGGGGCGGACGCCGGCCGCACGGCAAAATACACCGCCAAGCTGCGCGCCGGCTGCCTGGCGGCGCTGGGTCTGCCGCCGTCGGATCAACTGGCTGCGGTCCGAAATATCTTCCTCACAAACGCCGACAAGACCCGCGCCTTCACCCTTGTCAGGGACGCGGGGATCAAGGCCCGGTACAACGCCTTGGTCGTTGAAAACGCTTTGCCCGTCCTGCGGACCCTGCATACGGCGGGCTACCTGAGGCTGTACGTGCTGAACCGCGACCTGCTGCATCTCGGCCTGCGTGCGCTCGATATCTACGGCGCCCTCAAGCGCCGAGATCGCGTGGTGGATTTCCAGGATCTGGAGGACATGGCCTGTTGCCTGATGGGAGACCAGAGCCGCGCGGTGTCCCTGCTCTATCGCCTGGACGATTCCATTCAGCACATCCTGCTGGATGAATTCCAGGACACGAACTTCAACCAGTGGGACATACTGGATCCTTTTGTCAGGGAGTTTTTGTCCGGCGGTGTGGACGACCGCGTGCGCACCCTGTTTTTCGTCGGCGACATGAAGCAGTCGATCTACGGTTTCCGCGGCGCCGAACCGGTGATTTTCACCTTCGTGCGCAAACTGCTCCAGGAACGCAGGCAGCCCGTGCTGGATCTGCCCACCAATTTCCGCAGCCTGGGCGCGGTGGTCGAGGGGGTCGGCTGCCTGTTCAACGCCTCACCCCTGGGCGATTCCTTCATTCAGGAGGAGCGCGAGTCCGTCCGGCAGGAATGGGCGCGCCGTGAAGAGACGGGAGTTGTCCGGGTGCTGGACCCCTATTTCGGCGGTGATCTGGAAGATGACCCTGTTGATGACTCTATAGATGGCCGGAGCGGTGACCAGCTCGCCGCCGCCGCCGCGGCACGGCTTGTTCTTCACCTGAAAGAGTCCGGAACCACGACCTGGGAGGGGTTTGGCGAAGATCTGGTCGAGCGGCCCCTGCGCTGGGCGGATTTCCTGGTGCTCACCCGTTCGCGCACCGAGATCAGCCTCTACGAAAAAGCTTTCCGTACCGCCGTCATTCCCATCGTGCCGTCCGGACGGGGCATGCTGGCCGCCAGCCGCGAGGTGCAGGACATCCTGGCCTTGCTACGCTGGCTGATCTGGCCCGAGGACGACGTGGCTCTGGCTACGGTGTTGCGTTCACCCATCTTCCGTGTCGGACAGAAAGATTTCCAGGCGGTGCTGGCCCGCCGCGGGCTGTTCCGGACAAGTGACGAAGGAAAAATGATTCCTCCGCGAGGGTTGTGGCAGACCATCGGCAAGGACGAGAGCGATCCCGTCACCGGAGAAGCCGTGGCCCTGTTGAAGAACTGGCGCAAGCACCTGGGCTTCGAGAGTAGCCACGATCTGCTGCGCCGCATCTATCGCGAGGGTCTGGTCCTGGAGAAATACCAGTTGGCCCTGCGTGACCAGGCCCGCTTCAACCTGATGCGCCTGTTCGACCTGGCTCTGAGTCCCGAGACCTCGGGTACGCCAACCGTTCGCCGGCTGGCAGACCTCATCGCACGAGCAGCCAGCCAGGGAAGTCAGGAGGAGGGTATTCTGCCCCATGGTGGCGCGGAAGGCCGGGTGCGGTTCATGACCATCCACGGGGCCAAGGGGCTGGAGGCGCCGGTGGTTCTGCTGGTCGATGCGGACCGCCCAACGGGCAAGGAAAGTCCCCGGGTGCGCACCGACGCCGAGGCCAGCGACACTCCCCTGCTGTTCAAGGTGAACAAGAACTTCCGCAAGGGATTCATTCTTCCTGACGAAGTGCCGTGGACCCGGGACGCCCTGCAAATCGCCGCACAGGTGGCTTCGGACAGGGATCGCACCGAGGAGGCCAACCTTTTATATGTGGCGATGACCCGCGCCCGTGACCGCCTCTACGTGTTGGGCGGGGACAAAAGGCGTGGGGGCGATCACGACAGTCCACTGCGGCGAATCCAGCAGTCCGCCGCGACAGGGACGTGCACCGGCGTCGAAAGAACGGACCCCGACTGCCTGGATCGCCCGCCGGTGCCGGTCAAGAAAGCGGCTTCAGGTCATTCGGTATCAAGAGCCACAATCGAGATGTATCGGACCTGGCGGCCGCCGGTCCTGCGGGAAAGAATGAGAATCATCACTCCATCCGACACGGAGGGGAAATTGTTGTTCCCGTCCCTCCGGAAAAGGCCCCCCGGGGGGTCCTCGGCCGGCGATGCCGGCAGATCAGGCCGGACAACCGATTTGTCGCCCACCGCGCGGGGCAACAAGGTCCACCAACTGCTCCAGTTGGCCGCTGAGCGGGGTTCCCTGCCGCCGGGAGCCGGCAAGATACACGAAGAAGCGGCCGCGGTGTTCGAAAACCCGGATCTGGCCTGGATCTTCCGGCCTGAAAACGGTCGGGGCCTGAGCGAAGTATCGATCATCCATCGTCGCACGGCCGCCTCCGCCGACCAGATCGAAGAAAGGATCACCGGCAGCATCGACCGGCTGGTCCTGCGTCCCGGCAGGGCCGACATAGTCGATTACAAGACCAACCGTCTGGGAGGAGACGCTGTCCACAGACAGGCCCTGATAGAGCACTACCGGCCCCAACTGGCCACCTACCGGGAGGTTGTCCAGGCCTTCTACCCTGATCGGGAAGTCAGAACCTGGCTTCTGTTCACTGATCCCGGACTTTCCGATGCCGACAAATTTGTGGAGGTCTCCTCATGATCCTGTTCCTGAAGGGATTCGTCTACGCCTGGCGTGGAATAGCCGCAGGCACCGCGGGCCGCAATTTCCGGGTCATGCTGGGCGCCGCGGTCACCGTGGTCGTTCTGGGATATATCTTGGGTATTTCCCCGGTGGAATGGGCCCTGGTGACCCTGGCGATGGGGCTGGTCATGGCGCTGGAACTGCTCAACACCGCGGGGGAGAAACTGGTGGACATCCTCAGTCCCGACCTCGATCCACGTTATGGCTTGGTGAAGGACATCCTGGCCGGGGCCGTGCTGGTCGCCGCGTTGGCCGCCGCGGTCGCCGGGGCGCTGGTCTTCCTGCCCCGGCTGCTATGAAAAAACCGGGAACCCTTTGGCCTTGCGGGCAAGGGTTCCCGGTTCCCGGCCGATCCGCCTCCTGCGGTTCCGACCGTAAGTCGACCTTCGGGTTCTACTTCTCCAGTTCTTTCTGCATCGCTTTCAGCTCTGCGTGCATCTTGTCGAGTTCCTCGCGCATTTCCTGAAGCTCGCTCTCGGCCTCGTACAACTCCTTGAATTCGTGGAACGTGTCCAGGCCGTGAGGTCCACCGCGCCGGATCATCCGTATATCCACGTCGCCGCCGTGGCCGAAGTGCTTCATCATGCGGGGGGCGGCGTGGATGGAGAAGTGGTCGTCGTCTTCACAGATGATCTCCAGGTGCTTGAAGAAGGCGTCCTCGGGCATCTCACCCAGGGTGATGCTCAGTTCCTTGCCCTTGCCCTTGCGCACGACCTTGACGGCCATCTGCTGCGCGGGTTCGGTGTCCGCGATGGCTTCGTGCAGGGCCGTGGACGAATCGATCTCGTTGTCGCCGATCATGACGATCACGTCACCGGCCTTCAGGCCCGCCTTGGCGGCCGGGCCGTCCTCGACGACTTCGGTCACCAGCGCGCCCTTGCCGTCCTCGACTTCGAAGTACTCGCCCATCTGCTCGTTCAAATCGTCCAGGTGGACACCCATATAGCCACGGTCCTTGTCCAGACCGAAAGCCATCTTGTCGGTGGTCCAGACGAAATCGTCGTCGCCGGACATATAGAAGACGTTCTTGTCCTCGTGTTTTCCGATTTCGACCTCGAGATTCTTGTTCTTGCCGCTGCGCAGGACAACGACCTCGATCTTGTCACCGGGGCTGGCGGTCCTCACGGCCTTGACCAGATCCTTGTTGTCGGAGATGGCCTTGCCGTCGAATTCGAGAATGACGTCGCCGTCCTCGAGACCGGCCTGCGCGGCGGGACCGTCATCGATGACATCGTTGATCATGACCCCGGACTTGTCACCCATCTGCAGGGCCTTGGCCATGCTGGGGGTGAGGTCCTGGAGCATGACGCCCAGATAACCCTCGTCTTCGCCGGCCTGGGCCGCAGTTACGGTGACCAGGAGAGCGATGCTCATCATCAGCACAAGTGTGCGTTTGGCAGCCGGAAACGCGAACATGGTAAATCCTTTCGGGAGGCGAACCGCTCAGGGGGATACGGATCGGTCGCCCCTGATACTGTGGGACAGGGGCCATGGTTCCGCTTTTTCCCGGTTTTTTTCCCCGAATTCGCATATTGGATAAACCACCGGTCATTTCGGCCGAAAACAACAATAGGACATGTTTCAACGAGTTACGTGGTCCGGCGGAGCCGTCGGCATACCGTTCGGAAAATTGCGAGGCGCGCATCATGGCATTCATCAACTGGACGGAAGAATTCACCACGGGAATCGAAAGCATCGACGACCAGCACAGCCACCTGGTGGACCTGGTCAACAAGTTCGAGGAGGCCGGACGCCGGGGCAAGGGGTCCCGGGTCATGTCCGAGATCCTCAATGACCTGGTGGGATATACCCAGGAACACTTCGCCCATGAGGAAAAAATCATGAAGGAGTGCGGCTTTCCGGGGTTGAAAAATCACATGGCCCTCCACCGCCAGTTCCTGCAGAAAATCGAGCGTTTCCAGTACGAATTCGCCTCCGCAGGACGCCGGGCCACCACCGATGTTCGTGAACTCCTGGGCTCCTGGATGCACTCGCACATCCTGCAGGACGACATGGCCTACGCCGAGCATCTGGAGCGGTCACGGGTCGGTTCCTGATCGTCCACAGTTATCAAGCCACGATTGCCTTATGAGAGCCGGTCGGAATCTCCGGGAAACATCCCCACAAAACACGCGATAATTTGGACGTTTTTGTCTTGTTTAAATAACAATTCCTGCCATAATACGTCCGGAAATATTTCTGGACTCTGTCGGCGCAGCAAGGGCCCGCCAACGCAATTCCTGCGGGTCTAACCGGCCGACAACGGGGAGGATGACTGATGCTCAGAAAACTGGTAATTCCGGCAATCCTAGTCACGATTTTTGCGGGCTCTGCCTTGGCCCTTCCCTCGGACTGCGAGGAGTGCCACGCGAAGATTACCCCCAATCTGGTCGCCGATTTTAATCGGGGCGTGATGTCGCAGGAAATGGATTGCGCCGAATGCCACGGCGACGGCCACCAGGGCAACGACGATGTGGACAAGGTACTCCTGCCGACCATCGAGACCTGCGCCGAATGCCACGAGGATCAGGCCAGCCAGTATCTCGACGGAAAGCATGCCCTCGGCCACGTGGCCCTGAGCGCC
>CBDUYZ010000053.1:0-12162 GCA_965371575.1 uncultured bacterium | reverse complement strand
GCCTCCTGGGCCTGCTCAATATGGGCAGCGCGGTGATCATAGTGGCCCGCCGGCCGACTTGAACCCATTCGACCACGGCCAACAAGGCGGCGGGCATAAGAGGATCGCCAAACCTCCCGGGGCTGGAAGAGTCCTTGTAAGTGTAAGCAATGTAATGACATGTGGTTGTCGGGGGCGAGGCGGGGTTAGTGAGCTAATTTACCCGGACTAATAGGGGGTATTAAAACCCGGCGGGCAGGCTATTCTTGAGGTTACCGCAGCGCTACTTTCACCAACACCATGCTCTGTCCGGGAAGATCCGGTACACCTACACTCACCAAAGGCTGATCTTCGCCACTCCCGCCGGCGGCTGTTGGTACCGCAGCAGGAGATCATGTTCAGAGAGGATGAAGAGATCCTCTCCCTGGCCCCACATTCCCGTGTGCTGGAAGCGGCTCAACTGGGTGTCCCGTCGCTCCCAACCGGCGCCGTCGTAGTGCGCCACATTGCCGTTGCTGGTGCACACCCAGATGTTGGCCGACCCGTCGCACCAAACCATGGGGTTATTATCGGATGGGAGCCCCGAAGCCAGGTCGATCCAGGAATTGCCGTCGAACCGCAGTACCGTCCCATCGTCGCCCACGGCCACCACGTTCTGGTCCGAGCTGCCCCAGACCGCAAGCAGGTTCGAACTCGTGCCGCTGGTCATCTGGGTCCAGATGGAGCCGTCCCAGTGACTGATGGTTCCATTGTCCCCTACCACGTAGACCGACGTGGGTGACTCTCCCCAGACTCCCCTGAGGTGCTGGACCGGTTGGACTGCCGTCATCGGCGCCCAGAATCCGGCGCTGCTGTAGACCGTCCCGTAGTCGCAGGCGATGAAGACGTTGCGGTTGTCCGCCGCCCAGATGTCATGCGCGTCCTCCATGGAAGAGATCCACTGCGTATACCATGATGTACCGTCGTATCGCGCAAAGAATGTGTCGATGTCCTGCTTGCCGACAGCCCAGACGGTATCCTGGTCCAGGCAGAAGAAGTCGTGCAACACCAAGGTTCCCGCGGCCGGCAGCTCGTGCCAGTCGCCGTCGTACTTCATGAGGCGTCCATCGTGCAGGGCGAACATCAGCGACGGGGAGACGCCCATCAGCTCTGTGCAGGTGATCTTTGGCGAACTGGCGCCGGTCCATTGGCCATCGGAGAAGGTGAAGACGCCGCCGGAATCACCTACGGCTATCGCTCGCCGCTGATCGGATTCCTTCCAGGCCGCCACGGCCCATAGCTGGATGGGCGGATCCACATGCCGGGGGATCCAGTTGGAGCCATCGTACTCGACGGTCGCACCCTCGGCGCCGACGGCGATCGCGAAGTCCTGTTCGACCCAGCAGATGTCACTCAGGCGTTCCGGCGAGTTGTATACCGGGTTGAACTCATCTCCGGTGAACATCAGGATCCTCTCCACGCCAAGTCTTCCTCCGACCGCCATCACGCTGTCTACGGCAACGCCGCTGATCCCATCGTAGTGGGAACCAAAATCGTCGATGTACTTTGTGAATACCCCCTCGCTGTTACCGTATTGGATACCGCCCTGCCCGGCGACCCAGATTGAGTTGAAATCGTGTGCCCAGATGTCGTAGTTGTCACCGAGGGCAGACGTCCCCAAAAATTCCCATTTTTCCTTGAATCGATGGACGTGGGGGCCCACAATAGCGTACACTGGGTACCCGCCTATGCCCGAGGATGAGCTGGCAACGGCTCCGTACCCAATTGCCCCACCCCCAGTTTCAAATTGCCTACGCCCGTCCTTGTACCACATCACTGCGTTAGTGGCAGAATCTTCATCTTTGGAAGTAATAATAATGGTCCCATCCGGGACGGCACACACGTCTGTCAGATGAAGATGAGGTTGGTAATCACTACCCGCGGGCAGCCAGTAGCGGCCGTCGGCGGTCGACAGGAACGCCATGCCCATCTCCCCAACGGTGATCGACCCTGTCTCATTCGCCCAGACGCCCTCCAGGTCGAAACCGTGGCGCAGGATATCGTATGGCGGAATCGTGAAGGCGACGCCGGGTAACGTAGGCGTACTAACGGGCGACGTGGAATTTCCCGAGAAGCAGGATAGAAGCAGAAGAGAGGTCGAGATCAGCAATGCGGTCAGAGTGACGATCCGTATCATGACGTTTCCCCTTCGTCTTCGACACCGAACCCCCGAGCGGATTCATGGCAATGCTCCTGATTTCGCCGTTGAGTGTAGCAGATTGGTCCAGGTATTGCGACGAGGTATTCAGTGGGGACTTGATTCGTCGGCACCCGAGGTGGCTCAACCCAGCCATTTGTCGTAAAGTTCAGGCCGCCGATCGCGCAGGAAAAGCCGGGCCGCGTGGGATTTCTCCACCATGGCCAGATCGAGATCGCAATAGAGGATTTCATCCGTACCTGATCCGGCTCTTCCCACCACGGTCCCGTCCGGAGCGCAGACAAAGGATTCTCCGGAGAAAGTCAGGTTTTCCTCGGTCCCCACCCTGTTGCACAGGGCGGTGAAGTAGCCGTTCTGGAAGGCGGCCACCCGCATTTCCGCCTCTTGCAGCCCCTCGGGCCATTCTCCCTCCGCACCGGCCTGTGGCACGACCACCACCTCGGCGCCCGCGACGGCAAGAGCCCGCATGTATTCCGGAAAATGGCGGTCGTAGCAGATAGCCACGCCGATCCTGCCGCAGCGTGTGTCATAAACGGTCACGCCGCGGTCTCCAGGGGAGTAGTAACCCTGCTCGTGGAAGAATTCGTACTCGGTGATGTGCACCATGCGTGTGACGCCGAGGATGGTCCCGTCGGCGTCGATCACCGGCGAGGAGTCGAAGGTGAGGCCAGGATCGCCGCCGGTTCGCTCGAAAACGTTCAAAACGATCACCACGCCCAGCTCAGCGGCCAGGACGCTGAAGGCCTCGGTCGTGGGGCCGGGTACCGGCTCGGCCTTGGCCAGACTTTCCGGGGTGGCAGGGATCTGCGGGTAAAAGCGGTCGAAGGCCAGTTCGGCGAAACAGACGATCTGGGCGCCTTTGCGGGCGGCTTCGCGAACGGCCGCCAGCCCACGGGCCCGGTTCTCCTGCCGGTCGCCGTCGGCGCGCTGCTGGACGAGGGCAATTTTCACGTAAACCAACCTACTTCGTCCACTCGATTGAAAACACGATTCCCCGGTCTTCATTTGAATTGGCCCCGGCCGGGGGTTTGGAGTCGCGGCTTTCATAGTATTCCAACTTGACGAACAGATCCTTGACGATTTCCTGGCGCCCGGAAATGCTGCCCTCGAATCTGACCCGGTCGCCATCGGTTAGACTGGGGAAAAGATCCGCTTTGACTGTCAGGTCGGTTTTCGGACTGTCATGGTAGAAAATGATGAAGTTGGTTCCCACCCGGCCTTCGGCGTTGTTCGCCGGGGAAGAGTCCAGGCTTGCCCACTCCCGGTTGACGTTGAGGCCGCCCAAGGCCAGCAGTTCGAGGTGATTGGTGCGAAAAAAGAAATAACCCAGATTGCCTCCCAAGTTGAGACGAAAACGTACGCCCAGTTCATCGTTGCGGTACGTTCCTGTGTCGGCCGTCCAGTTCAGCTTGCCGCTGATTTCCCGCCGGAGATAAATACCCAGCTCATTGCGGCGGGTAACTTCTCCCTCTCCCTTGTCTGTGATAATGGAGCTGGCATCCAGTCCATAGGAATACAGGCGGCCACTGTACTTGGAGCTGAAGTCGAAATTGGATTGGAGCACGTCACTGGCCTTGGTCCAGTTTATGCCCAGAGAAGCGGACATATCGACCCTGTCCCAGAAATCGTAGCGGATGGGCTCGATCTCGATGACCGAGCTCAGGGGCAGGGTGGTCGACAATTCCTGGAAACTCACCAACAGGAAGCCGTCCTGACCGGAATCGGGCAGCTGCCCGTAGGCCAGGGAACCGTTGTCCAGAGTAACCAGGAACCAGTATTGGCTGACCACGCGGACGATCTTGTCCCACTTGATGGAGACGGTTCCCATGTCGTCGGTCTTGGCCCGTACCTTGCCGCGGATCATTTCCTTGATCTCACAGGTGACAATATCGCCGTTACTCAGGGTGATGGCGTCGGTCTTGGCCCGTACCTTGCCGCGGATCATTTCCTTGATCTCACAGGTGATCATATCGCCGTTACCCAGGGTGATGATGTCGGTCTTGGGAACTGCCGCCGCAGTGGCTGGCCAGCAGGCAAGCAGGATGAACAGGCAGCCGTAAAGGCAGCGGCCAAGGGCGGAACAGCTTGAGTGGCGATGCCGGCAAAAGGTTCGCATGGTGGCGGAAAGGATGATTCAGAAAAGAAATCCAGTCAAGCCCCTTGCCGGGTCACAATGAGAAGCCGGCCAGGTAACCGGTGGTCCAGCAGGACTGGAAGTTGAAGCCGCCCGTGACGCCGTCAATATCCAGAAGTTCTCCGGCCAGGTGCAGGCCTGGTCGGACGCGGCTGGCCATGGTCTGGAAATCTATCTCCTGCAGGGGCACCCCGCCGCAGGTGACGAATTCTTCCTTGAAAGTGTCCTGCCCCGAGACCGCAAGCCGGGTGTCGACGAGTGCGGAGACCAAGCGTGCGCGTGCCCGCCGGTCGAGCTCGCCCCAATTTGTTCCGTCGGTTATCCGGGCCCGGCCGACCAGGGCTGCCCATAACCGGCGGGGAAGCTCCACCGGACCTCCGGTTGCTATCTGCTGTTTGCCGTGCTTGCGGCGCCAATCCTGCAGAGCGAGGTCCAGATCAAGGGCGGAACGGTGTGGACACCAGCCGACAGCGATCTCGAATCGGTAGGACAGGGCGTGAAACCGGCGGGCGCCCCAGGCCGACAACCGGAGAACCGCCGGTCCGCTCAGTCCGCCATGAGTCACCAGGACAGGACCGGTCTGCCGAGGCGTCCGGCCCCGGTCTTCCTCGTCGGCGAAACGGATTTCCACCTCCGGGACGGAAATGCCGGCCAGTCCGGCCAGCAGGGGATCTTCGATCCGGAAGGTGAACAGCGACGGGACCGGCTCCACGATGGTATGACCCATGTCTTGGGCAAGGGAGTAACCGTCGGCGCCCGCGTGCCCTCCGGGGAGCCCGTGTGCGGAAGTCCGACCGCCGGTCGCCAGCAACATCTTGTCACAGGTCAGGCTTTCGCCTCCGGCCAGCCGGACGGTGAAACCAGTGCCGGATGTCGCCGGCAGGACACGCGCCACAGGACTCTTTGTCCGGACATCCACACCCGCCGCATGGGCGGCCCGCACCAGGCAGTCGACAATGGTCCCGGAGGTATCGGTAACTGGAAACATGCGGCCGTCGGGTTCCGTCTTCAATTTCACGCCGCGCTCTGCGAACCAGTTCACGGTTTCAGCGGGACCCCACCTGCTGAAGGGTCCGATCAGCTCTTTTTGTCCGCGGGGGTAGTGGGCGGCCAGATCCCTGGGTGAAAAGCAGGCGTTGGTGACGTTGCAGCGGCCGCCCCCGCTGATCTTGACCTTCGCCAGCACGGCGGGGCTTTTTTCCAGGAGAATGACGGGCTGTGACGGGTCGGCTTCTCGCGCGGCGATGGCGCCGAAAAACCCCGCGGGTCCGCCTCCGATGACGATGAACATCAGGATTCTCCGATGCCCAGGGCCCTGATCGCGCCGAGCACATCATCGTGAATCGCGGTGTTTGTTGCGACCACGCCCCGGTTGTTTTCCAGCCGGTACCCCAGACTGAAATCCAGGTCGCGGCCGGCGATGTCGGTCACCCGGCCCCCGGCTTCGGTCACGACAAGCAGGCCGGCGGCGTGGTCCCAGATTTTTTCCCGGTAACTGTAGTCACGGGGCAAACGCAGATAGGCTTCGGCCTCACCGCGGGCGACCACCGCGTACTTGACTTGGCTGTCCAGACGGACCGGTGTGGCTTCAATCGCCAGCCTTGCGGCGATGCGCGCGTTGTCCCCATGGGAGGAGTGGGCTGCTTCCACGGACTCGCAGAAACGGATCGACGATGGATCGGCCTGGGGGCTGATCTCCAGCGGGGCAGGATCGCCGGGACCGGCCAGCGGCATCTCCCAGGCGCCGCCGCCTTTCAGGGCCGTGAAGAGCGAGCCATCGCCCCGGTCCAGGTCCAGAGCCGGGCCCAGGTTGGGGCAGCCCAGCACCGCCGCGGCGATTTGCCCGTCGATTACCAGGGCCAGCGCGATGGCGTACTGTCCTCCGCGCAGGAAGCCCTTGGTGCCGTCGATCGGATCGAGAGTCCAGAATCGAGGTGAGTATTCCTTGGCGCCGCCCAGGTCGATCCAGTCACAGATCTGGTCGGCGCCGGACCCGGGCCGCAACTTGTCGACATGTTCGATCACCCGTTCCAGCATGTCCGCCTGCGCCGGCTGCCGGAGAACGGCTGCTTCCTCCTCGCCGATGACGGGGTCGTCGGGAAAGGCGTCCCGGAGGGCGCGGCAGATCAGGGCCTGACTGCCGAAATCCGCCACGGTGACCGGGCTGTGATCCTGCTTGGCCAGAGCGCCCGGATCGATTTCGGCCTGGACGGCACGGCAGAGTCGGCCGGCTTCCCGCACGGCGGCCACGGCCGGTGCCAATTCCGCAGCCAGAGGGTGGTTATGCCAGTTGCCGGTCATATCATGCTCTCCGTTGAGGTTCCCCGCGGTGGGCCGGGATGTTCTCAATTAAATGCTGAATACTATCCCAAATGATAGCAAACACTTGGATTATACGTCGAAAGATTCCGAGGAAAATATTCAAGTTTATCTGGATACTTTCCCGTTTTTGGCGGAAAATTTCGCCAGCACCGGAAAATCCGGAATCAAAAACAATGGAGAAAGCCATGAAACGAATTATTCTTTCTGTCCTGGCGCTGGTCTGTCTTGCCGGCGTTTCCGTTCAGGCCGACGACAATCCCGGTCGTCTTGGCCTGGGAATGGATTTCGGTTTTCACAAGCTGTTGGGCGGCAACCGTGATTATTCCAACGTGGACCAGATGGGCGGCCTGCACTTCCGCTACGGGCTTTCCAGCCACTGGTCGCTGGACACGCAATTGAAGTACGGAACGGCTCGTCCCGGCTCGCACCTGGGCGAGGATGCCGGGTTCACGTTTTCCTCCATCTATCCCTTCTACACGACCATGTGGCAAGGTATGGCGGGCGCCCGGTACTACTTTTCGCCGGACAGCGGGTTCAAGCCCTTCGGATCACTGCATGTGGGCTTCATCGATTGGAAGGTGCGCGACGAATCCGCCACCACCGGTGGCGTCGGTCTATTTCCCAGCGGCCCCGTTATAGACGGGTATACCAATTCCTGGGATCCCCGCAAGCTGGAAGGCATGAACCTGACGACCACCCTGGGCCTGGGCCTGGAGTACTTCTTCAGCAAATCAGTGGCCCTTGATATGTCTGCCCGCTACACCTTCATCATCGACAACACCACCGACAACATCGGATCAGGCACCATATGGGGGCCCAGCGAGGTCGACGCGAACCAGGCCATGTTCGACGCCTTCCTGGGCTTGACCTTCTACTTCGGGGGCAACAAGGACAAGGACGGCGACGGCCTGGAGAACAAGTTCGACCGCTGCCCGGACGACGCCGAGGACTTTGACGGATACATGGACGAGGACGGGTGCCCGGATCCCGACAACGACGGCGACGGGATCCTCGACATCAATGACAATTGCCCGGACGACGCCGAGGACATGGACGGATACAAGGACGACGACGGCTGCCCGGACCCCGACAACGACGGCGACGGCGTGATCGATGCCGAGGACCAGTGTCCCGAGGAAATGGAGGATATGGACGGCTTCCAGGATGACGATGGCTGTCCGGATCCCGACAACGACGGCGACGGGGTGCTGGACGCTGACGACAAGTGTCCCAATACACCGCCCGACGTCGAGGTCGACGATCACGGTTGTCCCGTCATCGCGGAGATAAAGCCTGACATGATTCTGCAGGGCGTCAGCTTCACCGTGGGCAAAGCCGAACTCACGCACGGTTCCCTGAACGTCCTGGACGACGTGGCTGCGTCGCTGTACGCCTGGCCCGAGGCGACCATCGAGATCCAGGGTCATACCGACAGCAGCGGCTCGGCCGAACTGAACCGGGCCATTTCCATGCTGCGGGCCGAGGCCGTGCGGGAATATCTGGTCGGCAAGGGTATCAACCCGGCTCGGATGACCGCCGTCGGGTTCGGTGAGGATCTGCCGATCGGCGACAACGGGACGAAGGACGGCCGCGCCCGGAACCGGCGCGTCGAATTGTTCCGCACCGACAAGCCGGCCGGTTCGAACTGACCCCGGTCAGACCGACCGCCAGATGTGAAAAAGCCCCGGGTTCTGCCCGGGGCTTTTTTCGAGACAGCCTGCGAGCAGGCTGTTGAAGAACTGGGCTCGGTCGCGCTGGCTGGCACTTGCGAGCAGATCGCGAAGCCGAGGAGGAAGGCGATGCCGTGGCATAGTCGACGACGAGTGACAAAGAGATGCGAGGCAAGTGCCGCCAGCCCTCCGGGTTCGGGCGGTGATCGGCCGTCTCCTTTGTTACTCCTTCTCACGATGCGCATCGACATCGCGTCGTCGGCGTGCCGCAAATCCAGCCGATCAGCGCTCCGAACGCGATCAGATCCAGTTTTTCAACAGCCTGCTAGTGAAAGCTATTCCCACTCGATGGTTCCGGGTGGCTTGCTGGTCAGGTCGTAGGCGAGCCCGCTGATGCCCGGCAGGGTGGTGATCGATTCCCGCAGTTCGTTCAGAAGCTCCCGTGGCAACCGGGCGGCCGTCGCGGTCATGGCCCGCTCGCTGTGGATGGGCCGCAGGATGCAGAGTTCCCTGCCTCGGCCGTCGATCTCAACCGGCACCAGGACCGTCGGACACTGCCAGATCTCTCCGTACAGATTGTGGCGCCGCAAGCCCTCCATCATCAGGTGATCGCATTCGCGCAGCAGACTCAGCCTGCTCCGGGTCATGCCGGCGGCCAGGGGCTTGAATTCGGTGGGCATGGTTTCGGTCAGGTTCCACAGGGTGCGGTTGATGCCCCCGACGGTCTTGAAGATGGTGCCCGAGGCTTCGGCCAGGACATCCCAGTCGACATCCCCGTGAATCAGCACGGGGTGTTCATAGGAGCGCAGATCGGCCTTCACCCCGACGGACTTGATCGGCAGGGGCGCGCCCTCCAGGCCAAACCGCTCCAGGGCATCGGTCACCGCCGGGGCGATCGCTTCCAGGGTGGCGGTGTCTGCGACCTTGCCGTCGCAGCAGAGCAGCCGCACGCCCAGTCCGGGGCCGGGGAAGGGGTGCCGCCAGATCAGGTCGTGAGGGATGCCCAGCATCTCGCCCAGCTCGCGGACCTCGACCTTGTAAAGGTCGGCCAGCGGTTCGATCACCTTGCCGGCGGCGATCATTTCCTCAATGATCGGCACCCGGTTGTGGTGGGTCTTGATGGTGTCGGCCCGCTTGGTGCCGCCGGTCTCGATGGTGTCCGGATAGATGGTGCCTTGTCCGAGCAGGTGGTCCTCGAGGCCCAGCCGCCGGGCTTCGTTCTCGAACACGGTGATGAAGGTGTCCCCGATGGCGCGGCGCTTGGCCTCGGGTTCGATCTTGTCCTCGAGGGCCCGCAGGAAAACATCGGTTGCGTCGATGAAGTGGAAGTTCCGGTGGAGGTCGAGATCGCGGAACATCTTGACCACATCCAGCGACTCGTCCTTGCGCATCAGTCCGTTGTCCACATGAAGCAGGTTCAGGCGGTCCGGACCCAGGGCCTCGCTGAACAGGCGCGCGGCCACGGTGGAATCCACGCCGCCGCTGGCCAACAGGAACACGGAGCGGTCGCCGACCTGGGCGCGGATCTTCCCGACCTGCGCGGCCACGTAGCTGTCCATGGTCCAGGTGGGCCGGCAGCCGCAGATATTCAGCACGAAGTTGGCGATCATTTCGTCGCCGTGCATGGTGTCGTCCACCTCGGGATGGAACTGGAAACCGTAGCGGCGCAGCCTGTCGCTGCCGATGGCGGCAAAGCGGTGGGGCGGACTGCCGGCGCCCAGGACGGTGTGGCCCAGTTCCTCGAAATCGGGTCCCACGGCGGTGACCGAATCGAAATGGCTCATCCAGACCTGCTGCACCCTGTCCAGGCCGGCGAACAGGGGATGGCCGCGGTTGATGTGCAGATCGGCGTGACCCCATTCCTGTTTGCCGTTGACCACGGTGCCGCCGTAGTGCTTGGCGATCTCCTGGTGGCCGAAACAGAAGCCCAGGATGGGGATGTCCAGATCGTAGATCTCCTTGTTGTAGGTCGAATCCTCGCCGAAGGAGGAGAGCGCAGGGCTACCGGACAGGATGATGCCCTTGTATTCACGGAAGATGTCGGTGGTGTCCTCGGGTTGGCGGATCTCGGCCAACACCTTGTTGCGGCGTACCTTGGTGGCGATGAGGTGGGCGTACTGGCCGCCGAAGTCGATGACGGCGATTCTGTCGTGACTGACGTCGTGGTGCATGGTGCCGTCCCGTCGTGTTGGGAGCGGAAAAAGGGCCGAAATGCTCTCCGGCGGTCTCGGGATGGGCAATAAGTAACAAATGAGCGGGTAATCCACAACCCGGATCAGGGCCCCGGTTTCAGTCCACGTGATCCCCCGTCAGGGGAACGAACCTGACCGGCAGTACAATGCGTCGGTCGATCTCTCCTTTGAGATCCTTGCTGACCAGGGTCAGCCACTGGGTTTCGCCCTGGCCGCCGACGGGCATCACCAGGCGTCCGCCTGGTTTGAGCTGTTCAAGCAGGGGCGTGGGGATTTCGGCCGACGCGGCAGTGACCATGATGCCGGCGAACGGGCCGTCGTCGGGCAGGCCCAGGTAGCCGTCTCCGGTGTGCACGACTACATTCTGGTAACCCAAGGCCGCCAGTTTCTTGCGGGCGGTCCGCGCCAGTTCGGACACGATCTCGATCGTGAACACCTTGCCGCGGGTGACGACCTCACTGAGAACGGCGGCCTGGTAGCCGGAGCCGGTTCCCACTTCGAGAACGTTGTCTTCGGGACCGAGAGCGAGCAGGTCGGTCATCAGCGCGACAATGGTGGGTTGGCTGATGGTCTGGCCGTGACCGATGGGCAGAGGATGGTTCGCGTAGGCGTTCCCCCGCAATTCCGCCGGCACGAATTCATGGCGGGGCACCTTGGCCAGGGCCAGGGCAACCGCTTCGGAGAGATGATCACGTCCCAGGACCTGCCTGTTGCGGGCCACGTCGACATGGATGGCGCGCATCATGGCCTGGTGAGGACCAGACCAGTCCTCGCCGCCCGGGCCAATGGAATTTTCAGCCATTGAAGCCATCATCAGACCGACAACGATTTGCAACCAAATGACCATGACCACTCCGACGAACTGGAGGTTAGTCGAGGTTCAGCCGCACCGCAAGGAGTTCGCGACATGACCAGAATCAAATCAATTGTCTTCGCCGCGGTTCTGCTGGCGGGGATTTGCGGAAGGATAGACGCCGTGACTGCCGGGAACAACGAGGAAGTCGCCACATTGGCGGGAGGATGCTTCTGGTGTCTGGAGGCGATTTTCGAGGAACTGCAGGGAGTGCGGAAGGTCGAATCCGGCTTTGCCGGGGGCGAAGGCGAGGCTAGCTACAAGGATGTCTGCGCCGGGAAGACCGGCCACGCCGAGGTCGTGCAGATCACTTTTGACCCGGCGGTCGTTTCCTATGCAGACATCCTGACGGTGTTCTTCTCCGTGCATGATCCCACGACCTTGAATCGCCAGGGCGGCGACGTGGGTACCCAGTACCGGTCGGCGGTCTATTTCCATGACGACAGCCAGAAAGCGGTCGCCGAGAAGGCGATCGCGGCTCTGACGGAGGAAAAGGTTTGGCCGAACCCGGTGGTGACGGAGATCTCGCCCTTCGACAAGTTCTTCAAGGCCGAGGACCACCACCAGGACTATTACCGGAACAACAAGACCCTGGGTTACTGTCAGGTGGTGATCAATCCCAAGCTGGCCATGTTCCGCAAGAAATTCGCGGACAGCTTGAAGGACTGAAAAGAACGGAATTCAGTGTTCATCCCCCCGGAAAAGGGCCGCTCTCATGGGCGGCCCCTGTATAACAGCCTGCTAAGGAGACGTAGGCTCCTGGTAGGCGACCCGGAAGCCGATATGGAAGCCCCGGTAATCGGGAGTTCCCATCA
>CBDUYZ010000052.1:0-12237 GCA_965371575.1 uncultured bacterium | reverse complement strand
GTACTGGGGTGTGGAAACTGCCTCCCGGGCCCGCGCCCTGATGAAAACTTCCTTGAACTTCTCGTGTGCGTTGCATTCCCGGGCCAGGACGAACCGGGTGCCCATCTGGGCGCCCGCCGCTCCCATCAGGGTCAAATGCATGATCATCCGGCCGGTGGCGATGCCACCAGCCACGAAAATGGGGACTTCCGGGAAGTTGAAGAGGATTTCCTGCAACAGTACGATGGTCGATACATGACCGATATGCCCACCGGCTTCGCTGCCTTCCAGGATGAGTCCGTCCGCCCCGTAGCCGATCATCCGCTTGGCGATGCTGCTGGTCGAGGCGAAACAGAGCACCTTGGCTCCGCTCTTCTTGGCCTGCGCCACCTCCGAAGCGCGTGGCAGCGACCCGGCGAAGACGATGTGACCGACCTTCTGCTCGCAGAGAATATCCAGATGGGCCTGGTAATTGGGGGCGATGGTGATGACGATGCCGGCGAAGGGCCGATCGGTGAGTTCGCGGGTCTGTGCGACATACTCGGCGAACAACTCCGGCGGCATGTTGCCGGCGGCCAGGACGCCGAAGGCTCCCAGGTTGCTCATCAACGAGACCAGGTGGGGATCGCTGATCCAGGTCATGGCGCCGCATATGATGGGCAATTCGGTGTCGAGGAATTCCTTTCCCCTGCTCCAGATCATGTCGAGACGGTCAGTGGACCGTACGGGATTCCGGGCACTCATCACAATCCTCCTAAAACGAGAACACGGGTTCTTACCGGATCATGACCTGGCGCTACCCGGCAAGGCTGGGCTGCACCACCTGGGGGATGTCCCGCGTCCGCAGGCTGTCGCTGCGATCGGTCTCCTTGATGGCGTCGCCGAGCATCGTCAGACAGAAGGGGCAGGCAGTGCAGACCTCGGCCGCGCCGGTGGCGGCCGCTTCATCGATCCGGTTGTGGTTGATGCGCGTGCCCAGATCCTCTTCCATGAACATCCGGCCGCCGCCGGCGCCGCAGCAGAAGCCTTCCCGGCGGTTGCGGGGCATTTCACGCTGCTCGAGGCCGTCGATGGCGGCCAGGACTTCCCGCGGCGCCTCGTAGATATTGTTGTGACGTCCCAGGTAGCACGAGTCATGATAGGTGACGGCGATCTGCTCACCGCCCTTCAGTTCCAGGCGTCCCTGGCGAACCAGTTCGGCCAGCAATTGGCCATGGTGTATGACCTCCACGTCCTCGAGCCCGAAATCGGGGTACTCGTTGGCGATCATGTTGAAGCAGTGGGGACACGCGGTCAGGACCTTGCCCACCTTGTACTTCTGGAACGCCGCGATGTTGGCCGGCGCCTGCATCTGGAACAGGTATTCGTGACCCACCCGACGCGCGGGATCACCGCAGCAGAGTTCCTCGGTGCCCAGCACGGCGAAATCAACCCCGGCGGTGTTCAACAGTGTGCACAGGGCCCGCAGCACGTCGGAATTGCGGCTGTCGAAGCTGCCCGCGCAACCTACGAACAGCAGGTAGTCCGCCTGCCCCTTGTCCCGCATGCGGGGCACATCAAGGTCTCCGATCCAGTCCTCGCGCCCGGCGGCGCCGACATTCCAGGGGTTGCTGTTGTTCTCCAGGCCCTTCAGCGCTCCCTGCAGCACGGAGGGCACCTTGGCCTCCATCATGGTCAGGTAGCGCCTCTGGTCGATGATGTGCGGGATGTGGTCGATCATCACTGGACAACAGCTCACGCACCACCCGCAGGTGGTGCAGGCCCAAATGGCCTCCTCGTCGTTGACCTCGCCGATAAGGGCGGGCCGGGTCATCGCCTCGACGGCCGCGGCCGCCGCGGCGGTCCTGCCCCGGACCTTGAGCTTGCCCACGGCGATCAGATGATCAGCCATCTCGTACGCCTGGTCCCGCTCGTTGATGATGATGGAACGAGGCTGGAGAGGTTTTTCAGTCAGGCTGGCCGGGCACATCTCGTCGCAGCGGCCACACTCTGTACAGGTGTACATGTCCAGGAACCGCCGCCAGGAAAAGTCTTCCAGCCGTCCGACACCGAACACCTCGCGGCCCTCGAACTCCATCTTCTCCAGTGCCGCGCTGGGCGTCAGGCGGCGCAGGTATACCGCGGGCAGGGCGGTGATGACGTGAAAATGCTTGCCGAAGGGCAGGAAATTCAGGAAGGCCAGCAGCAGAACGACATGCAGCCAGAACATGGCCTGACCCCAGCCGGACACAACGGATTCGGGCTGGCCCGCGAAAACCCCGACAGAGAGGTTCGACATCCACGCCCAACCCCTTTCCGCGTGCGCGGGCTGCAGGGAGAAAAGGGCCGCGTCGGACAGGAAGTCCGTCACCATCAGGACGGCGATCCACAGCAGAACCAGCAGAGCTTCGAAATTCAGGTGCAGGCGGCTCGGCTTGACGACCAGCCTCCGCCAGATGGCGTAGCAGACCGCCAGAAGCACCAGGACGGCGAAAGTGTCCTTGAGCAACGCATAGACCAACCCCAGCTGCCCGCCCAGGAGCGGTAGATGGAAATCGGGCGAAAAACCCCTGCCGATGAGAGTCACTGTCCGGGTGAAGACCACGAGGAAGCCGAAGAAGATCGCCATGTGCATCAGGCCGGCCCAACGCTCGTACAATAACCGTTTCTGACCGAAGCCGATGACCATGAGGGATCTGAATCGTTCCCAGGGCCGGTCCGTCAGGTTGAGGTTTTCGCCGGAGCGCATGAGCCAGTAGCGATTCGCCATCGTGTTGGTGAACATGGACAAGGACAGGAACAAGAGGATGGACATGAAAACCGGATTCACGCGGGCTCCTTCCTTCGCCTTAACGCCGGGCTGGCGTTTCCAACCGGTATCCTGAATGAATGGCCATTCAGCGAGGATAAAGCATGTATCACTTGAAGCCCAGAAAAAAAGATGGCGCGCCGGGCGGTCCGGTGGTGTTCAGCCAGACAAGCCGGTGCCGCAGGCACGACCAATGAATCACACTCCATTCTCCCTGGTTTACAACTTGGTCCGGGGACGATAGATTTCTCGCGTGCCTTCTGAATCCCCGACCGGCCGGCCTGCAGCCGGTTTTCCAGACAAGGAGACCCCATGAGCGACGAGAGCAACCTCAACAATCCTTCCGACGACCGGATCCGGAAGATCCTGGGCGGCATGAAACGCGTGGCCGTTGTCGGCCTCTCGGCCAAGGAGGACCGGGCCAGCCACGGCATCGCCAAGTTCCTGGTCGGCCAGGGTCTCGACGTTGTCGGAGTCAATCCCCTGCTCAAGGAGGATGTACTCGGGATCAAGATCTATCCCTCCCTTGCCGACGTCCCGGGTTCGGTCGACCTGGTGGATGTCTTCCGGCGCAGCGAAACCGTGCCGCCGGTCGTCGACGAGGCCATCGCCATGAAGGCGGGTGCGTTATGGATGCAGGAAGACGTCGTGCATGAAGAAGCCGCCGCCAAGGCCCGCGCCGCCGGGCTGGACGTGATCCAGGACCGCTGCCTCTACAAGGAATGGCTGCGGCTGATGAACGGTTGACCCGGTGAATGATTTCAAGGCAGACGCATTGTTTCAACGGCCGTGCAGCCTCGTCACCGGCGCCCTGGGATTCGTGGGGCGGCACTTGGTGCGCAGTCTCCTGCTGGCCGGCCACCCGGTCGTGGGCGTGGACCTGTATGCGGCGGATGGGACTCTGCCCGTAACCTTAGGCCCTTTCACCCTGGCAGGACCAGCGCCCGGCTGGCCCGACGCCATGGTTTACACCGCGGACTGCGGCCGTTTCTTCTACCTGCCCTGCCCCCTCGAAGACCCTGAACCCATCGCGCGGTTGTTGGACGTACTCCGGCCGATCATGGTCTATCACCTGGCCGCCCAAAGTTCGGCGGCTGTTTCCTTCCGGAATCCCGGCGGCACCTTCGCCGTCAACGTCCTCGGCACCCTGAATCTTCTCGAAGCCGTGCGCGCCCTGCCGGACGGGGAGCGGCCCGCCCTTTTGTCGGTCGGCTCCTGCGAGGAATACGGCCCCCAACCGGAAAACGCCTATCCGCTGCGGGAGGACGCTGCGTTGAGCCCCCTGTCCCCCTACGGCGTGAGCAAGGTCGCCCAGACACTGCTTTGCCGGCAGTATTTCCGCTCCTATGATCTGCCCACGGTCATGACCCGCTCCTTCAACCACACCGGCCCGGGTCACGACACTCGGTTCGCCTTCCCCCATTTCGCCCGCCAGATCGCAGCCGCTGAAGCCGGGGCCGGCCCCGCGGAAATACTTACCGGCGACCTTTCACCAGTGCGCGATTTCCTGGACGTGCGGGATGTGGTGGCTGCCTACCGCCTCCTGCTCAAGGAAGGTCGGCCAGGTGAAATTTACCACGTGAGTTCCGGGAAATCTTTGACGATAGGGCAGGGACTTGAGATATTGGTGGGCGGCGCAAAATGCCCCATCGCAGTCCGCCGGGACGAGAACCTGTGCCGACCCTCGGACACACCCTTCATGGTGGGCGACAACGCGAAGCTGCGCCGGGATACCGGGTGGGAACCCGAGTGGGAGATCAAGAACACCCTCATGGACCTGTTGAACGAGGCCCGAAAGGAATTCCAATGATTCGAATCTGCATGGTCGGCACCGGTTACGTCGGCTTGGTGTCCGGCGCCTGCATGGCCGATTTCGGTCACCAGGTGACCTGCGTGGACATCAACCGGAAACGTATCGAGGGGCTGGTCGATGGCGTCATTCCTTTTTTCGAGCCGGGTCTGGACCGCCTGGTCTTGAAGAACGTGGCGGAACAGAGGCTGCTGTTCACCACCAGCCTGGCCGAGGGCATGAAGGACTCCGACGTCGTCTTCATCGCTGTGCAGACTCCCATGTCAGCGTCCGGGGAAGCGGATCTGAAGTACGTCATGAAGGTCGGCGAACAGATCGGCGAACTGCTCGACGGCTACAAGCTTATAGTCACCAAGAGCACTGTTCCGGTCGGCACCAATCGCACACTCAGGAAGGTCATCCTCGGCAGGCTCAAGGCCGAGATTGAATTCGACATGGCCAGCAACCCCGAGTTCCTGCGGGAGGGATCCAGCATTGAGGACTTCATGCGTCCGGACCGGGTGGTCATTGGCGTGGATTCGGACCGCGCGGAGAAGCTGATGCGTGAGATCTACCGACCCCTGTACTTGAGCGACACCCCCTTGGTCAAGACCGGCATCGAGACCGCCGAGCTGGTCAAGTACGCCTCCAACAGTTTCCTGGCCGTCAAGATCTCCTTCATCAACGAGATCGCCAAGCTGGCCGAGGCCGTCGGCGCTGACGTGTTCGACGTGGCCAAGGCCATGGGCCTGGACAAGCGCATCGGGCCCAAGTTCCTCCATCCGGGCCTGGGTTTCGGCGGCAGCTGCCTGCCCAAAGACACGAACGCCATAGTCCACATCGCCCGGGAAGCCGGTAGTGAGATGTCCATCGTGCAGTCGGCCATCGAGGTGAACCGGGGCCTCCCCGCCCGGGCGCTGGCCAAGGCCGAGGGCCTGGTCGGTGATCTGACCGGCAGTACCGTCGCCCTGCTGGGCCTGGCCTTCAAGCCCAACACCGACGATGTCCGCTCCGCAGCCAGCCTTGATCTGGTCGAGCTGTTGAAGGCCAGAAACTGCCGCCTGCGGGTACACGACCCGGCGGCCATGGAGACCTTCAAGAGCCTCCATCCGGAACTCACCTACTGCCAATCCCCTTACGAGGCCTGCGAGGGCGCCGACCTGGCCATACTGGTCACCGAGTGGAACCAGTACCGTCAACTCGATTTCAACGTGCTGACCGAGGTCATGGCAGGAAATGCTTTTCTCGACTGTCGGAACGTGTATGATCGTCCGCACCTGGAAAGATTCGGTTTCAAGTACGACTGTTTCGGCAGGGCGGATCACTCCTCCCCCGCCAATTGAGGAAATCATGGCTGCGACAAACGACAAGCGGGTTGGCCGCTACGACCTGATCACCCCCATGCTCCCTTGCAGGGATGAGATCCTGGCCAAATTCGAGAAGTTCCTCATGTCCGGGCACTACATCCTGGGCCAAGAAGTTCGCCTGCTGGAGGAGGAACTGGCGGAAGCCTGTGACGTGATCGACGCGGTCGGCGTGGCTTCCGGTTCATCGGCCCTGTTCATGGCCCTGGCCATGGCGGGCGTCCGCCCGGGGCACGAGGTCATCACCACCCCCTATACCTTTGACGCAACCATGGAAGCCATCATCCTGCTGGACGCCGTTCCGGTTTTCGTGGATATCCGGGCCGAGGACCTGAACATCGATCCGCAGAAGATCGAGCAGGCCATCACTCCCAAGACCCGGGCCATCATGCCTGTGCCCATCTTCGGGGCCCCCAGTGACATGAATCCCATCAACGACATCGCCGCCGAACACGGCCTCGAAGTCGTGGTGGACATGGCCCAGGGCTACGGCACGATCTATGATGGCAAACCCATGGGGTCGTACGGTCGCATGAGCACCCTGAGCTTCTACCCGACCAAGAACCTGCCCGGGATCGGGGACGGAGGCATGGTACTGTGCCGCGATCAGCGGGACGCGGACCGGATCCGGAAGATACGCGCCCACCAAGCCGTCCGAGCCAACGACCACCTGTACACCGGTTGGAACAGCCGCCTGGACGAGGTACAGGCCATGGTCATCAGGATCCGCCACGGCCGCTTTCCCGAGGAGCAGGGCGACCGGGACCAGGTGGCCGCCATCTACGACAGCTACAGTCCCGCGGTCAACCGCCTGCGGCTGCCCATGGGCACCGAGGGCATGAAGGTGACCCACCACCAGTACTGGGTCCGCTGTCGGGAGCGTGACCGGCTACGGGATCTCCTGGACGAAAACGGGATCGATACGGCCATTTACTACGACCCGCCCCTGCACCGCCACGAGTTGGCGGAATACGCGCGTGTCTGCGGTGACCTGACCGAAGCCGAGCGGGCAGGTCGGGAAATCCTGATCCTACCCATCCATGCTGCCCTACCGTTCGAGGACGCACACCGCGTCGGGAAGCTTGTGCGGAGCTTCCTGAACAACGAGGCGAAAACAGCTCACTCCTGAGATATCACGAGGTCTGTGCATTGAAATCCAGGGTCATCAGTTTCGGCAGTCTTGCCTCGCCCTTGGCCAGGAACCAGACGCAGGCCGTAATAACCCGGACCCAGGAACGTCAACCCCGCCTGACCTGCCAGTTGAACATCTGGGATTCCCCCGTCACCAGCCGAAAAAAGGAAAACGAACCATTCTTCGCCGCCAGCAGTGGGGAAATGGAATTCCTGGAACAGCAGTTGATCCGGGAGCAGGCCCGTCTGGCGGTGGTTGAGGCCGCCGACATGGTCCTGCCCCTGCCGGAGGATCTCGCGATCATCTGTGTGCCGGACCGGGCCACCCCCTTCGACGCCTATCTCAACCGGCAGGGCCTGATCATGGACGAGATGGAGCCAGGCAGCTGCGTCGGCGTACTCTCCATACGATCGCGAAACCAGATGCAGGACCTGTGGCCGGACATCTCCTTCCGGATCCTGCGTGGCGGAGTGGATCTGGCCATGGAGATCCACCTGCAGTGCACCGAGATCGACGGGCTGGTGCTGCCGGCGGCGGTAACCGAACATCTCGGCATCCAGGGCATCGTCTCGGAAATCTTCGCCCCGGAATTCATCCTGCCGGGTCCGGGACAGGGTACTCTGGTCATCCTCGGCCGCGCGGGCGATCAGGAAGCCCGGGAACTGCTGGCCGATCTTCATTCACCGGACACCGCGATCGAATTGGAAACGGAACAGGCTTTCTGCAGTCGCATGATTTCGGACCAGGATCTGCCCGTCGGCGCCCTGGCCCGTGTTGTTGGAAACGAAGTCATTATCACCGGAACCACGGGCCCCGGCACCAAACGCATCGTCGTCAACGGGAAAATCCATGAGGCCGAGGCCGTGGGCAGCGGTCTCGCCCAACAGATCCTTTCCTGCGGGGAATCCTTCGCCGACCTGCTGGAAGCCGACTTTCCCGACGGCCTGCCCGATGAAAGCGACGAGGATGTCACCATTCTCGAGGAACTGCCGGGTGAATCCCTGCTCGAACACGATGCAGACGCCAACGGAAGCCCGACCGAATCCCTCGCCGAGGATAACTGGTCGGACCGGGATATAGATCTGGATGAACTGGAGAACCTGAAAAGACTGGAAGACCTGGCCGGAATCGAGAAAGCGCCCGCCGCGGCCGATGACGACGATGACGACGACGACGACGATCTGAATTCGTATTAACCCGGATTACCCAGATCCCGCGCGATGCGGGCCGCGGTGAAGGGATCGCGCATTTGGGCCGTGCCCACCTGGACGGCGACCGCCCCGAGAGCAAAGAATTTCAAGGCATCCCGGTAATCCTCGATCCCACCCACTCCCACCACGGGCACATCCGACCGAGTGATGATTTCATCGACCTTGGCCAGGGCGATGGGCTGGATCCCGGGTCCGGAATAACCGCCGAACCGTCTGGGCAGAACCGGTCGGCCGGTCTCCAAATCAACTTCCAGGCCGACAACGGTGTTGATGGCGCTCACTGCGTCGGCCCCGGCTTCGGCAGCCGCTGTGGCAAGAATGGCTATATCGGTAACGTTGGGCGTCAGCTTGGCCAGCAAGGCACGATCTGGCAGGTTCCGTCTGGCGGCCCGAACACTTGCGGATACGGTAAGGGGATCGCGCCCGAAATCGTGACCTCCCTCGGCGACATTGGGACAACTCAGATTGATCTCCACGCCATGCCAGTGGGTAAATCCGGCCGCCGTCTCGTGCAGCCGCGCGGTCATGTCACCGAATTCGTCCGGACAGGCGGCGGCCAGACTGACGACCGTCGGCACCCCCCTCTCCTCCAGGGCGGGCAGGGTCGTGGCCAGGAATTCCAAGAAACCCACATTTTCCAGCCCGATGCTGTTTATCGCACCCTGGCCCGTCTCCACCAGGCGCGGCATGGGATTGCCCGCCCTGGGCTGGGGGGTGACCGTCTTGGTAACCACTGCCCCGAGACCCTGGTAGGGTGAGATGAAACCCGCGGTCTTCATGTCATGACCGGTCAAGCCGTACGCGAAGCAACCGGAGGCGGTCCAGATCCGGCCGGGAAACAGGCGGGGACCCAGGGTAAAAGGCTGGTTGGGATCAGTGGTCCACCAACTAGGCAGTGACAAGATGATTCCTCTTCCGTTGTCCAGGTGCCGGGGGCTGAGCGAATACGTCCGGATCCGGGTGATCAGATACAATCGGTCCGGGAAAGATCCTGTGGATCGTTGTTCTCCCAGGCCAGGTCAGCCGCATTGAAGACCGGGCCTTCATCGCAGCAGGTTGCGTTGCGCCGGGCGTCCTGGCCTCGGGCCGGATCCCACACGGGCACGACGCATCCCTTGCAGACACCGTACCCGCAGCCCATGTGTTCCTCCAGGGAAAGCCAGCAGGTCCAGCCCCTGGCTGCGGCGAACCGGGCCGCTGCTTTCAAGAGCAGGGTCGGTCCACAGGCGAGCACCATTCTGTGTCGTCCGTCCTGGAGGTCCTCCCTGGCCGCGGCCAGATCGGTCACCAACCCCTCCCAGGCCTGGCGTCCGGCCGGTACGCCCCGGAGGGCATCCACGCTGACATTCCACCTGTCACCCAGTAGATCCCAAGGCACATCGGCGCCATCGCGGGCTCCGAAAAAAGCGTGAATTTCCACATCAGGGTGATCGTCACGGCGGTCCAGCCAGGCGGCCAGAGGAGGAAGCCCCACGCCCCCGACGATCAGAACCACCGGGAGATCCTTTTCCGGTGGGGGAAATGGCCGGCCCAAAGGGCCCAGCAAGGTCATGGGCGCGCCGGCGGTCAAGGCACCCATGGCGCGGGTGCCCCGGCCTACCGTCCGGTAAAGAAAAGACATTCGACGTCCAGAGGCTGCAAATATGGAAAAAGGGCGATTGAACACGAGGGAGCCGGAACCGGCCAGGTTGAGCATGGCGAACTGCCCCGGCTGGAACGAAAGGGGTTGATCCAGTTCAAGTTCCAGCTGGATGAGCCCGCTGGAAACCGGTTCATTGACCTTGACCACACCGTCACAGCGGACCGCGGGTCTGACGGGAAGATCAATCATGGGAGGGATCCCACATGGCCGGGGCGGCCGGGTCAACGCAGAAAATCCCAGTTGTCATCCTGCTTCTTAATTTCATCTTCTTCCTTGTCTTCATCCTTGGCCTCCTCCGCGGCGGCCTTGACCTCGCCGACCTCCTGATTTTCCTCCGTGACCGGTGACTCAACTCCTTCCGGCACATCCCCCCCGTCCGGAACGATCAAGCCCTCGTCGGCCGACGCAGCCCGCAACGAATCCCTGACCGCGCTTTCCTGAACGGCCTCCTCCAAAGCCTGGGTCTGTCTGAGCTGGGCGGCCTGGACGGCGTTGTCCGGCGGTTCGAACAGGATATTCGGCCGTCGGGAAAGATAGACCATGCGTCGACGGATTCCCGGCAGGCCACGGATGACCCCGGTCAGGGATCCGCTGAAATCAGACACCTCGCGAAGAGCGGTCTTCTCCTCCTCGCTGAGGTTGGCATAACGTCTCCGCTGTTGGGATTCCTGTCTGGCCAGGAGGTAGCCCAACAGATTGCTGCTACGACCTGACTGGATCTCGAAGTTCTGGGGAGACTCCGGATATCTTTTTTCAAGTTCCCTGGCGAAGATCGCTGCAGAATCCGGCTTACCCAGATACTGGTCATAGACGAGGTGGGCCCCGAAAAGCGCGCGGGCCGCCACGGTGCTGTCGGCAGCCGTGTCGGCGGCGGCCTGGATATAGAGGTCGGCCGCCGCGGCGTGATGCTCGAAACCGAAGAGCATGGCGTTGGCCTGCAAGAGCTTCAGACCGGGGACCCGCTCGGGTTTGGCGTCCGGCAGGGCGGCATCGGCCGCCAGATATTCCTGGAGGTTGTCGTTGAGACGCCGGGTACGATCCTCGTCGTCGAGTTCACCCCGCTTGAGCATTGCGGTCTGGAACTCGACCCTCGCCTCTTCCCATTCACCGCGTTCGAGGTGGAGATAACCGAGCAGGTCCGCGGCGCGTGACTTGATCACGGGAGTCGCCCACTCGGACGGCATGTTTTCCAGAAGTGGTGAGGCCTGATCACCCTTACCCTGCGCCACCAGGCTCTCCGCCTCAATCAAAAGGACATCCCCCTGGGAATTGTAGATGGAAGCCTGGTCACGCAGTTCCACCAGGAGCAGGTCAGCAACCTCGAAGTCCCCCATGCGCACGTGGACCCGCGCTCTCAGCAACTTGGCCCGGAAACCCAGCTCAGCGCTTGAAGTGTTGTTGCTGACCTCCTGAAGCACCTCCGCGGAACTCACGTAATCCTCAAGTTCCCAGTAGCATACGGCCAGCTTCAGGCCGATGCGGTCTCTTTCTTCGATATCGGAATTGAGTTCCAGGTAAAGACGGTAGTTCTCCACCGCGATGGCCCAATCCTCCATGGCGAAGGAATTGTCCCCGCTGACCTTGCGTGTCTCTGCCTGGAACTTGCTGTCGGGATATAGCTTCGCCAATCTGTCGAGATACTCCTGACTGCGGTTCACGGCGCCGATCAACAGGTAATCCAGGGCCGTCAGGTAAAGGGCTTCTTCGAGATATGGTGTCTGGGGAAAATTCGTGAACAGGAGATCAAGCTTGCGGATGGACATCCGGTAGGACTCGAGCCGGTAATAGGATTTCGCCTGCAGGAAGAGCGCGTCGTCGGTCAGGCTATGGCCCGGATACTCGTCGAGGATCTTCTGGGCCTTCCTTATGGCGTTATCGTAGTGGCTTTTCTGGGAGCCGACCGGTTTGGGAGGATCCTGATGTTTGCGGATGGCCTCCTCCCTGACATGCTCCGCGGTGTCGAAATCCTTCTTGGCGTTGTAGAAGGTGTTGTACTTGGCGCAGCCAACCACAAACAGGATCAGCACCGACAACAACGCGGGCCACAGGATATGCGGTGTCCTGTTTCGCGGACGGTTCGGCCTCACATGTCCGCCCGAGCCAAGGAACGGTCGATCCTTTCCCGGTGACGGAACATCACCAGAGGACGGAACTCCTGATTCGTTTCTGCGTTGATATTCCACCATTTACCTTCGATCGGCCGGGCGCCGGGCCTGAATGGGGCACCCCGCCCGGAGGGTCATCACCCCCTGGAAAAGCAATATTCGTTCCGGCCGGCCTAGCAGGCTGTTGAAAAACTGGGCTCGGCCGCGCTGGCTGGCACTTGCGAGCA
>CBDUYZ010000051.1:0-12297 GCA_965371575.1 uncultured bacterium | reverse complement strand
ATGAAACTGTGATTCAAAAGATATTTGCCGATGCGGGTGGTACCGGTCTGATCGAATGAAACGGCGGCAAGCACCGTCCCGTAGGTGGGAAGCACGAAGAGTCCGTTCACTGCGGGGTAGAGGCCCACGAGCAGGCCGACGGACATTCCCGCGGCCACGGCAACGGGCATGAGCGTGACGATTGTCGCGGCCTGGCTGAAGAGCATGATCGAAAGCGTGAAGAGACCGAGCGCGTAAACCCAGGGTTGCTGGTTGATCAGTTCCGAAATGCCTCCGACGATGAACTCGCGGTTATGCTCGAAAAATGACGAACCGAGCCAGGCCACTCCCAGGATGCTGATCACCGCGGTCATTCCGCCCTTCATTATACTGCCCTTCATGGCGATTTCAGGGCTGGCCTTGAAGAAGATCATGATGAAACCCGCGACACCCAGCATGATGATCATGATGGCCGCGGCCATGTCGACTTGGTCATACTGCTGCACGCCCTCCACCAGGACCCGGTACTCGGGGCGCATCTCATCGAAGATGCCGAGCAACACCACGAAAACGATCCCGGCGAGGAAAACCAGGGTCGAGCCACGCGCGCGAGTCAGGGCGGATCCTTCGAGTTCCGCCAGTTCTCCGCCGGCCGAATTGGCCGCCGCCGAATCGGCCGTCGAAATGTTCTCTTCCTCGAGGGACTTGCCCCGCCAGGCCACCGAAAGAGCGCCTATCATCACGGCGATGAATGTCGAAGGCACGATCACCATGAGGATCTTGGGCAGGCTGACGCCCAACGGCGCGAGCACTCCGAGCACCGCCACGGTGACCGCCGAGATGGGGGAGGCGATAAGACCGTGCTGGGCCGCGATCACACTGATCGACATGGGCCGTTCCGGCCGTACACCTGCCTTGCGCGCGGTTTCGGCGATGACCGGCAGGATGGCGTAGACCACATGTTGGGTGCCGCAGGCGGCGACGAGCACGTAGGTGACCAAGGGGGCCAGGAAGGTGATGTTCTGCGGATTGCGACGCAGGACTTTTTGCGCCAGCAAGACCAGATAGTCCAGACCGCCGGCGGCCTGCATGGTGGCCAGCGCAGTGATCACCGCGATGATCATTCCCAGCACCGCGGCGGGAGGTCCGCCGGGAGGCGCACCCAGTACGAAAACGAAAATGATCAGTCCGATACCGGCGACCGCGCCCAGGGCGATTCCACCGAAACGGGCACCGATCACAATGCAGGCCAGGAGAATGGCCAACTCGAGCCAGATCATGGGTGGCGCTCCTCATGTGCTGTTCCGGCGCTTTTGCCCAGGATGGCCAAGGCTTCGCTCATCAGCAGTTGTGTTTCCCGGCGTGCCTGTTTGCGAAAGTTCTCGGACATTCGGGAGAGATTCATGACATGAACTTTCACTGAAGATACTAAAAGTGTCCCCCGGGCCAATTTTAGTCGATTGAGACAAATATTCCAGACCAAAATCAATCAGGCTCGTGGTGCACAAACCCCCGTCAGACAGTCGGCGGCTGATCCTGGCCACCGGACCTCTCCAGACGAGGATACGGAATCTTGATGCCCTCTTCGGCGAAGCGCAGCACGACCAGCCGCGGCAGGTCCTTCAGAAGTGGCCACCAGTCCTCGTTGCGGACCCACGGTCGGACGGCGATTTCCACCCAGGAATCGGCCCATTCCGACACGAAGACAGCTGTCTCGGGCTGGTCCAGCACACGCTCCTCGCCCCTGGTCAGATCATGGAGAATGTCGATGACCCGGTTGATGTCCTCTTCGTAACCCACCCGCACGGTGAGGTCCGCCCGCCGCAAGGGTTCGACCGAGCGGTTCTCGATGATATCCGACCAGATCTTGCGGTTTGGGATGAGCAGGCGCCGGCCGTCGAAGGTGACGACCGTCGTGTTGGCGATCCACATCGCCCTGACCGTTCCGACCACGGTTCCGGTGCTGATGACGTCATCCACGTCGAAGGGCCGTGTGGCCAGGATGAAGAATCCCGCCGCGAGATTGGCCAGCGAATCCTGCAACGCGAAACCGATGACCACGCCGGCCACGCCCGCGCCGGCCAGCAGGGTGGTCGGGTCGGCGCCGACCAGCCACATGCCGATGAACAGGCCGATGACCGTGGCAATCGGATTGATCAGGCTGTGTCCAAGCTGGATCATGAGCTTGGTGAGATTGATCAGGCCCACCAGGCGCAATAACCACCAGCCCAGTCGGAATGTGAACCGGGAAACTACCACCGAGGCCAGGATGATCAGCAACTTGACCAGGATGGTGGGGCCGTTGTCCTTGAACCACCGCCCCATACCCGACAGGAAATCCTTGGCGAGCCCGATAAAGACCCGCGGGTCCAGGACCATTTCGGAGATCTCGCCGGTGGTCTTGATGATGAACTGCCGGTACTGCGTTGTCTCGAATCCCCGGCCACCCAGAAGATCCACAGTGGTCTCCAGGCTTCTGGCAACGCCCTGGACGCGGGCCTCCGAGTACTGCAGTCTGGTGCGATCTGCGCTGATTTCAGCTTCCGAAGCCCCGGCCCGTTCACTGGTTGCGATCTTCTTTTTCAAGCTTTCCCGGGCGTTGACGGCGATCTGGAGTCTACCGACCAGATTCTCCGCCCTGTTTTTCAGGACACGTTCGAACCTGCTCCAATCCTTTTTTGTGTCGACCCCCAACAGATCGCCATCCTCAAGGACCTTACCCAGCGCGGGAAATAGACGATCCAGCTGTTCACGGGCATTTCCGATACTTGTTTCCAGTTCGTCAAGACCCTCCGCAGGGGTGTCCGACCGCTGGTCACGGAGGATGTCGATTTCCCGCGACCACCACTTGGTTGCTCGTTCGTAGATGTCGTACTTATCGACAACAAAATCGGCGAGGCCCTGTTTTATATACGCAGTCTCCGGAGCGGATTCGTCCAGGCCGGGCAAGAGCTTCAACAGGTCGGGCTGGATATCGTCGATTGTCGCGATGTGCCGTCCGGCCTGGACCCGGAGCAGCTGGAGTTTTTCGTCTTCCGCTTCATGCATCTGGGCCTCGAGGTTCAACAGGCTGTCGAGCTCGGCCTGCAGGGTGCCCATGAGCTCCTGGGCGCGCATCAGATCGGTGGGCTCTTCCTCGGCCGCAGCGCTGTCGGCGGGGGCATCAGCCTCCTGGGCGAACAACACGGCCGGGCCGGTTGCCGTAAGCAGGAATACCGTCATGAGCAGAAGGAAATCAGGTGAAATCCAAGCAAGACGCCGCAAGAAATTACCCCCAGGTAAAAAATGGCCCGCTAGGACGATGGGTCAGTGTATTCCGGATAGTCCTTTTCTTCAACCAGGTCGCTGCCCAGTCGCCAGTTCAGCTCGTACTTGATGCGCGCGCGATCGTCGTTCTGTTCGTAGACCGAGCGGGCCAGACGAATGAACTCCTCGCCGAACGTGCCGGCGGCCTCCTGGCGGCGGATGTCGTCTTCGATATCCCACAAGCGTTCGTTGACAGCCTTCAGATCCGGGACAAGGTCGCCGGTGTTTTCGGCGCTCAGCGGGGAGTCGGCCCAGACCATGCGCAGCAGATCGAGCTCCCGGTTCACGTTGCGGAGTTTTTCCTCGCCCTTGATCCGTTCGGACTTGATCTCGAGGATGGTCATCTTGTCCAGGAATTCCCCGACTGACACTTCGATTTTCAAGGCCATGCTTTTTCCCCGGTTTGTGTGCGCGAAATTACACGTATACTGGTGATTCCACAATATGGCCAGCGGGGCCGGGGTCAAACATGATTTTTCCGGATTGAAAGGTCGTAATGCTGCACATCTACATCGATGCGGACGCCTGCCCCGTGAAACAGGAGACCTACAAGGTGGCCGAGCGCTACGCATTGGACGTGACCGTGGTGGCCAATTCGTGGATGCGTGTGCCGGGCGCCAGCTGGCTCAAACTGGTCGTGGTGGAGAAGGAGTTGGATTCGGCCGACGACTGGATCGCCGAGCACGCCGCCAAGGACGACATCGTCATCACGGGGGATTTCCCGCTGGCGGCCCGCTGCCTGGACAACGGGGTGCGGGTTATCGGCCACAAGGGACGGCCGTTCACCGAGGAAAACATCAGCGACGCCCTGGCCTCGCGGCACCTGCTGAGAATGCTACGCGACCAGGGTGAGATGACCAAGGGCCCGCCGCCGTTTACGCAGAAGGACCGTTCGAAATTCCTGCAGCGCCTTGATCAGACCGTCAACGAGATCAAACGCGATTCCGCCTAGCAGGCTGTTGAAAAACTGGGCTCGGTCGCGTTGGCTGGCACGTGCGAGCAGATCGCGAAGCCGAGGAGGAAGGCGATGCCGTGGCATCATCGACGACGAGTGACAAAGAGATGCGACGCAAGTGCCGCCAGCCCTCCGGGTTCGGGCGGTGATCGGCCGTCTCCTTTGTTACTCCTGCTCCACGATGCGCACCGGCATCGCGTCGTCGTCGTGCCGCAAATCCAGCCGATCAGCGCTCCGAACGCGACCAGATCCAGGTTTTCAACAGCCTGCTAGTCGATTTCCCCGCTCACGCTGCTCCGGTTTTTGCTGACTGTCCGGCCGCTCGCCCGTATCATGAAACCAAAGCAACTTTACCTGCAAAGGGGTGTCCGTCATGACCGAATTTCCCGTCAGCAACGAATCCGGCAACCGTCGTCCGCCGCCGCATCCGGGGCTTGATCTGGTCCGCGCCACCGAGGCGGCGGCTTTGGCCGCCGGGCATTTCATGGGCCTGGGCGATCGCCACGGTGCGGACCACGCCGCCCAGGACGCCATGGCCGCGGCCTTGAACCTGCTGCCCATGAAAGGCCGCATCGTCTGTGGGGAGGAAGGCCGCATCGGCGGCCACTCACCGCTGGACAGTCAGAGCACGGTGGGCAACGGCAAGGGGCCGGAACTCGATGTCGAGGTCAACGCCATCGACGGGGCCGGCCTGGTGGCCGAAGGGAAAGCAGGCGCCCTGTCCGTGGCGGCGTTCGCGCCGCCCGGCGCCCTGTGGAAGCCCGGCCCGGCCGTGTACATGGACAAACTCGTCGTCGATCGCACCGTGGCCGACACCATTGGTCCCGAAGCTCTCGACGCTCCGCCTGGCTGGACTCTGGCCGCGGTGGCGCGCGCCAAGGGCAAGGATGTCAAGGACGTGGTCGTCTTCATCGTGGACCGGCCCCGGCACAAGCAACTGATCGACGATGTGCGCCAGGCGGGAGCGCGGGTCTTCCTGCGCTCGGGCGGCGACGTGTGCGGCGCCCTGCTCGCAGCCGATGTCAGCACATCCGTCGACGTGATGATGGGCATCGGGGGCGCGGCCGAGGGATTGATGGCAGCCTGCGCAGTCAAGGCGCTGGGTGGGGCCATGCTGGGCAGGATCACCCCCCAGTCGCAGGACGAACAGCAGGCCTGCCTGGATAGCGGCGTGGATCTGGAGCGTGTTCTTTCCTGCCGGGACATGGTCCAGGGCGATGAAGTCTATTTCTCGGCCACCGGCATCACCGCCGGCCTTCTGCTGCACGGGGTCAGCTATCACGGAGACAAGGTGGACACCCAATCAATGGTGCTTCGTTACGAGACGGGCACCCGGAGAATCATCAAAACGGAACACCGGGTGAAGTGAGCGTCGACAAGACATCTTTCTGGAGTGACCTGCGCCGCTGGACGGCCGATGAATCGGTCTTTTTTCTTCGTCCCGCCAGGGTGTTTAAAGGGTATGCTCTGGCCGACCTGCGCCCGGACCTCCTGGCTGGACTGACCGTCGCGGTTGTGCTGCTGCCCCAGGCCATCGCCTACGCCATGATCGCGGAATTGCCGCCTCAGACGGGGCTGTACGCGGCGATCGTGGCGGCCGTGGTCGGCGCCCTGTGGGGATGTTCCCGTCATCTCCACACCGGGCCCACGAATGCGACCAGCCTGCTGGTGCTGGCGTCCCTGTTGTCGGTGGCCACACCGGGCAGCGGCGAATTTTTGGTGGCCGCCGGCTACATGTCGATCCTCGTCGGCGTTCTCAAACTGTCGATGGGCATGCTGCGCTGGGGTGTGCTGGTGAACTTCGTGGCCGACAGCGTCGTTCTCGGTTTCACGGCGGGCGCGGGCATCCTGATCAGCTTCAACCAGCTGCGCCACCTCCTGCGGCTGGACATTCCGAGCAATCCCAGACTGGGTGAGACCGTCAAGGACCTGTTGATCCACGGGGACCAGACTCATCTGATCAGCCTGGGCCTGGGGGTCGGGGCGATCGTCTTGATCGTTCTGTGCCGGCGGATCAAACCATCCCTGCCGGCGGCCCTGGTGGCCATGGTCATCACGGCTGCGGCGACCGCTATTTTCCGTCTGGACCAGCAAGGCGTGGAAGTGCTCGGGGCAATTCCGCGTTCACTGCCGCCAATAGCCGACCTGCCGATCCTGGATTTCGACCTGATCTGGAAATTGACTCCCGGCGCCGTGGCGGTGACCGCCATCGGACTGGTGGAAGCCGTGGCCATCGCGCGCAGCATCGCCGCACAGAGCGGCCAGCGGCTGGACAGCAACCAGGAGTTCGTGGGCCAGGGTCTGGCTAGCATCGCGACGGGTTTCCTGTCCGGTTACGCCGTTTCAGGATCGTTCACACGCACCACCGTGAACTACAATTCCGGGGGGCGCACCCACTTGGCGAGCGTGTTTTCAGGCCTGTGGTTGATGCTGGCAGTGCTGTTGCTGGCGCCGTTGACCTCCTATCTGCCACGCCCGGCCCTGGCGGGTGTGCTGCTGGTGACAGCCTGGGGGATGGTCGATCACCGAGAGATGCGGCGCATCCTGCGCTCCAGCAAGGGGGACAGTTCCATCCTTGTGGCAACGTTGGCCGCCACCATCATGCTGCCGCTGGAGTTCGCGGTGCTGGCGGGCATGCTGGTGTCTTTCGCGCGTTACCTGATCAAGAGCTCGACGCCGGGCGTGAACCCGGTGGTGCCGGACGAAAACTTCCGCCACTTCATCCGCGCCCGGGGTGAAACGGTGTGTCCCCAGCTCGGGGTGATCGAGATCGAGGGATCACTCTACTTCGGGGCGGTCCACCACGTGGAAGAGGCCCTGCAGGCCAACCAGGACGCCCATCCCAGCCAGCTGTTCCTGCTGCTGCGGATGCACATGGTCGACCACTGCGACGTCAGCGGCATCCATATGCTCGAAAGCGTGGTCAAGCGGTACCGCAAACGCGGGGGCGACGTGTTTCTCGAAGGTGTCCGGCCCGCCGTGATGCACATGGTCGGCCTTTACGGGTTCGACCGCATGATCGGGGCGGAGAACATTCTGGACATCGACAACGCGATCAGCCACCTCTTCCACAAGGTGCTGCATCCCGGTTTCTGCTGCTACGAGTGCAGGGAACGGGTGTTCGGCGAATGCCAGGCCCTGCCCAAGTACACGGACCAGCCGCGCTTGCCGGGTACTGCCGAAATAACGCCGCACGTCATCGAGGAACTGGCGCCCAGCGAGGTGAGAAAGCTCATGGACGATCAGTCCAGCGGCGCGGTGGTGGTCGACGTGGGCGAACCCACGGAGTACCGCAACTGGCACATCTACCATTCCTTCTCCCTGCCTCTGCGCCGCCTGGCCAACGAGGGCGCCGGCCTGCCCAGGGAAAGTCCCTTGGTTTTCGTCAGCCGGATCGGTCGGCGCGGAGCTCTGGCGGTACACATCATGCAGGATCTAGGCTACACCCAGGTCTACAACCTCAAGGGCGGCATGCTGGCCTGGGAGGCGGAGGGCTATCCGATCGCGGTGGAGTAGAACGAATGGATCATCATTGAACTCCCAGCGCAAAGCCACGCTGTTCGGTCTGTCCGCGGTGCTGGTCTGGTCCACCGTGGCCACGGCCTTCAAGCTGGCGCTGCGGCACCTCGATTATTTCCAGCTGCTGTTTTTGGCCAACGTGTTTTCCCTGGTTTCGTTGAGCCTGGTACTCGCGGTCCAGGGGAAATTGGCGCTCCTGACCAACACCACCGGTCGCCAGTACCGGCGGTCCTTCGGTCTGGGTCTGCTCAATCCCTTCATCTACTACCTGGTGCTGTTCAAGGCCTACACCCTGCTGCCGGCCCAGGTGGCCCAGCCGCTGAACTATACCTGGGCGCTGACGCTGTCCTGGCTGTCGGTGCCGCTGCTGGGGCAGAAGATCGGTTGGCGGCACGGTTTGGCGGGGGTGATCTGTTACTTCGGCGTGGTGGTGCTGGCCACCGGCGGGGACCTGGCCTCCATGCGGGTAGCCGATTCGCTGGGGGTGGCCCTGGCCCTGGGTTCGACGGTGATCTGGGCTCTCTACTGGATCGGCAACACGAAAAGCGACCTCGATCCGGTGGTCGGCCTGTTCCTGGGCTTTGCCTTCGCGCTGCCTTTCGTGACCGGGACGGTCCTGCTGTTCTCAGACCTGCGTATCGGCTTGGCCGGCCTGCTGGGGGGCGCCTACGTGGGGGCCTTCGAGATGGGCTTCACCTTCGTCCTGTGGCTGACGGCGATGCGGTTGACCACATCCACCGCGCGTATCGCCAACCTCATCTTCCTGGCCCCGTTTTTGTCCCTGGTGTTCATCCACTTCGTGCTGGGTGAACATGTGGTGACCGCCACGATCATCGGATTGGTGCTGATCGTGGGTGGCTTGCTGCTGCAGAGCCGGGACCGCAGCAGCAAGCAACACAGTTCAGGGTAGGCGCGCTATCGGCGCCTGCCGCCTCCTCCACCGCGACTTCTGCCGCCACCGCTGCGGCTGGGCGATTGCCGCTGCCGCTGGGCCCCCCGGTCGCGACTGCTGCGGTCGCGGTCCATCTGCTGATTGCGGCTCTTGTCGCGAGAGCCCTGATCGCGCGAACTCCGGTCGCGCGTTCCTTGGTCTCGCGAACCCTGATCGCGCGTTCCCTTGTCAACGCTTCCCTGGTCCCGTGTTCCTTTATCGCGATTTGCCTGATCCCGGGTCCCCTGGTCCCGTGTTCCTTTATCGCGATCCGCCTGGTCTCGGGTCCCTTTATCCCGGTCGCTCCGGTCACCCTGATCGCTTCGGTCGCGTGAATTCTTGTCACGATCGCCATCCTTGCTGCGATCCTCCGACCACTTGCCGTCTTCCCGCTTTTCCCAGCCGCCGTCCTTGTCCCGGTAGACATCTCCGTTGCGGTCGGCGTAGACGTTGTTCTTGCCCCCGGCGGTTGTCGACGGACGTTTTCCTCCCGAATCCCGGCGCACGTCTCCGGTACGTTTCACCCCGTTGCTTCGGTTGCGGTAGGCATTGCGGTTGCTGTTGTGCTGACCCGCGCGATAGCCGGCCCGATATCCGGCGGAGGCGCCGCGCCGGTATCCGTGGCGGTAGCCACGGTTGTAGCCGTGCCAGTAGCCGCGCCGGTAGCCGTAGCGATACCCGCCCGCGCCCCAGCAACCGTAGTGGGGCCTGCCCCATCCCACGCCGATGGTCAACCAGCCGTAACTGACCCCGAAAGAGAACCCCCAGCCCGTGTAGGGGTTGTAGTGCACGCCGTACCCGTAGGTAACCGGGCGTGGATAGTAGTAGGCGCCCCACCAGGGCCGGTAGTACCAACCGGTGCCGTAGACCACGCAGGGCCCCCACACGTAGGAGCCGTAATAACCGGAGGTGTAGCCCACATAGACCACCTCGGGCGTCGACTCGTAGATGTAGACGTACTTGACGTTGTAGACGGGGCAGTCCGGGGGAAGATCCTGGACTACGGCGGGCACCTCGGTGGCAACCTCCCAGGGTCCCGTGGGCCCGTTGCCCACGAACCATATCGCCGAGTCGACGCAGTAGTACTTCTTGTCGATCAACAGCACCGATTTATCGGTATTCAGGGCATAGGCCACGTCTTCACCGCAGGCCTCGAACTGGGGGTCGCCGTCGTAGGTCACCTCGACCGTGGCGGTCTTGCGGTCGACCTCTGCGGTCTGGGGGATCGAGGTTTCGAGGATGGCCTCACGCGATTCGACGGTCCCCGGTACGCTGCCCAGAACGCTGGCCATGTCGGATCCTGCGGGAATCTTCTGGAAATCCGCGGGCAAGTTCTCAAAGGCCACGAACTCCCACGTATCGCTCGACAGCGAGGGGGCCCGGTACCAACGGCCAGAGAACAGGACGTAATACTGCTGGCTGGAGATGTCCATCAGGACATCGTTCTCGGTATTTTTCAGGTAGAGAAGCTGGGTGCCCTCGACCGTGGCGAAGTCGGGTTCACCATCGGTGATGATCAGTTCGGCCGGCACGGTGCTGACGATGATCTCGGGGTCCGGTTCGTCCGCGTTGGCCTCCAGCTCCAGGGCCGCGGCATCATCCTGTTGCTCCTTCGCCTGGGCCTGCTCCTCCTCGTCGATCTTTTGCGAAACCTTGGCCACCTCCCCGGGGAGATCGTGGGTCCGCTTCCAGGTGCCGCCGATATCGTCGCTGATGAACCACATACCGCTGCCGCGCAGGTAGAAACCGGTCTTCTTGTCCTTGACGATGAAGAAGGCGGAATTGGCCACGTACTCCAGCTCGAACCCGTTCAGCTCGGTGAGAATGGGATCCCCATCGATGCTCACCAGCACCGTCGGTACGGTCCGGTGGTGGATGCGGGGTGGCTCGCTGCCGAAGTTTTCCTCTGTACCCTGGTGATCGGGCAGCGAGGCAAGCAACCGGTCGATGGAGATGACGATGTCCCATTCGGGCATTTCTTTCTCCAGGTACCGGCTCAGCTCATCGACTTTTTCCTGTTCGATGTCCGGGAACTTGGCGGCGGTGACCTTCGTGCTCACCAGGGTGGCCAGACGCGTTTCCATGTCCGTGACCAGGCGGGATTCGAACCACATGGCCCCGAAAATCATGTTTTCCTGTCCCGCCATCTTGACCGAGATGGCTGACCGCGATTCCAGTTTGTCGCCGACGAAGGATTCCACCTGGGGCTGATAGATGACGACTTCACCCTTCTCGCCGGTGATCTTTCTCGGCCAGTCGAGCTCGTCGGGTTCGTCCTGACCAAAGGCTCCTCCGGCCATCAGCATGATCACGGGGACGGCGACTGCCGCGCACCAGAAAGGTATCCGGTAATTCTTCATCGGCTCATCCTCCAACATTCAGGACTCTGTACGGGATTGTGCTTATTAAATAGCACCTGAGTCTTGATCGCCACAGGTGTTTGCTTTAACGGACAACCAGGCCGGTCCAGATCCACGTCCGCGAGGACACGCCGCCGCTGCTCGGGACTCGTTTTTGAAATCTCGATCGTTAAATGTTATAATCATTCACCGGATTTCGCCCTAGCCCGCTCACAGAAAGGACCACCAGTGTCTTTCTCCTCCTGCATTCTCGCCGGTGTCTTTTTCTGTCTGCTTGCGCCCGGTTTCGCCCTGGCCGATCTGGCCCCCCTTCAGATCGACGGATATTTCGACGACTGGGCCACCCTGGCCCCGGTTCACGACGATTCCCACGATGACGCCGGCCCGGTCGACTTCGGCCGCATCTGGGTGGCCAACGACCAGGACTATCTATTCATCCGGTTCGAAACCGGGGGCGAGGTCCAGCCCGACGAGCAGCAGAACATGCGGCTCTATCTCGACACCGACATGAACTCCGGCACCGGCACGTATTTCAACGGCATCGGCGCCGAGTTGATGTGGGAGTTCGGCTGGAAAGAGGGCACCTTCAAGGTCGGCAGCACCGACGCTACCGTTGCGCACGACGACGTCGGTTTGCAAATGGGCCCAACGGTCAGCAACACCGAGTTCGAGGTGGCCCTGCGCCGGGACGCGACACCGGCCGGCGGGGAGAACCTGTTCAGCGGGAACGATATCCGGTTCATCCTGCGGGACATCGATTCGGGCGACGTGGCGCCCAGCTCCGGCAGCATCGTCTACACCTTCGCGGCCGGGAGTATCGCCACGCCGAGCCTGGCGCTGATCCGCGAGGATCCCGCCCACATCCGCGTCGCCACCTGGAACGTGCAGAACGATGGTCTGTTCGACGGCGGCCAGGCCGAGCAGGCCCAGGGCCGGATGCTCGACGCCATGGACCCGGATGTGCTGATTGTCAACGAGGTTTGGTACCACAACGCCGACGATGTGCGCGACAAGATCGAGCAGCACCTGCCCAGCGGTGCGGGCGAGGCCTGGTACGCGGTCATGCGCGACGACGGCAACGTGATCGTCAGCCGGTATCCGATCCTGCAGAGCTGGGAAGTGAACCCGGGCTACCGTATAACCGCGGCCCTGCTGGACCTGGGTGCGACATCGGACTAGGATCTGCTGGTCATTGCCAACCACCGGCGCTGCTGCAGCGCCGATGAGGACCGGCAGAACGAGGCCGA
>CBDUYZ010000050.1:0-12313 GCA_965371575.1 uncultured bacterium | reverse complement strand
ATCAGCACCAGCCCAACGGCCAGCATCATACTGCGGGTAATCCATCCTCTGTTCATGCTTCTACACTCCTTGTAATGATGAAAGGCTGCCTGCCCCTAGTGGGACCAGGCGGGGGTGATGTCCGGGTCGTTACCGAACGTCAACTGGCGAAACGAATCTTCCACTACGTCGAAAACATACAGGTTGAAAACCCCGCTGCGGTCCGAAGCGAACACGATGTGCCGCCCGTCCGGAGCCCAGCTGGGGTCCTCGCTGTTGCGCCACCGACCGCCGGTCAAAACCCGCCGGTTTTCACCGGTGGATTTCATGACCACGATCTGGGTGTAGTTTCCCACCCGGGTGGCATACACGATCTGGTCCCCGTTGGGAGACCACACTGCCGAATCGTTGTATCGTCCCTCGAATGTCAGTCGGCGCCTTCCAGCGCCCTCGCTATCGATGATATATAACTGAGGAGTCCCCGTCCTGTCACTGGTAAAAACCAGATCACGGCCCCCGGGAGCCCAGCTGGGGCTGATTTCTATGGCCTTCGAAACGGTCAGTCGCTTGATGATGCTGCCCTGCGGGGAGATCCGGTAGATCTCGGCATTGCCACTCTGGGAAAGCGACACCACCAGTTCCGTGCCATCCGGGTGCCAATCCGCCCCGTAGTTGAGGCCCTCCAACCCGATGATGGAACGCACCTTGCCGTTGGTCGTGTTCAGACTGAATAGCTCCTGCTGGCCGTTCCGATAGCTGGTGAAGGCGATTTCACTCCCGTCGGGCGACCAGCTGGGGCACAGGTTCAGCTCGCGGTTGGCCGTCAGACGCAGCAGGCCCTCGCCGTCGAAATCAACCACGTAGAGATCTCTGCGCCCGCCGGATCCCCGCGAGAAGACGACCCGGGACAGACACATGCCCGGTTCGCCGCTGAGCCAATGGATGACCTCGTTGGCGAAATGGTGTGCGGTGGCCCGCATCTGGGAGGGCAGCGGGCGATACCTCTTGTTCATCAGTAGCTGTCGCTGGGGAAAGGACACCAGGTCCAGCGAGATGGTGATCGGAGCGTTCTCCCCGGTCTGGTCCGCGTCACGCAGCGGACCCTCGACCGTACCTTCGATCGCGAATTCGAAATCCAGACTGTCGGCTTCGCCTGCGACGAACCCCACCCTGAACAAACCGCTGATACGCAGGTCGTTGGCGACAACGGCAGTCAAGAGGTCGCCTGCCTCGGCCGAGGCGACGCCGCCGGCCAGAACATCGAGTTCGTTGATCAGGATATCCGTCTTGATGAAGGCGGTGCTGGTGTGCTCGATAATGACTTCGCTGTTGCGGCCCTGGGCCGGGCACAACCCGGGCAGACCGGCGAAAAACACCGCGAGGGCCAGAATGTATAGACTGGATCGTGTCATCAGGTTCCGGGCTCCAGGTTGAATATGAAGGTCACTCCCAGCGAAGGACCCGAGAATTGCGGCGGTAGCGGCGGCAGTTTCGTGGTCTGCACCGCGCGCAGGGATTCCCGGTCGAACACTCCCACGCCGCTATTGCGGACCAGGGTGACCTGGGACACGGTCCCGTTCCCGGCGATGCTGAAATGCACGGCGCAGGACACCACCGCCCGCTTGCCGAAGCCGATCTGCCGGGGGTGCCAGTTCCGGGCTATCAGGCCTTCGACCCGGGACAGATACCAGGCGAAGGGGAAATCGGTATCGGTATTCGCCGCGCTCGGCCCGCTGACCAGGGGTTTGGCCACCTGCACTGCAGTCTCGGCGGGGGTCCGGGGCTGCTCTTCGGGCTGGGGATCCACGATCTCGATCTTCTCCTGCGGCTTGGTCTGCTTCCGGGGTTTTTCCACCGGTTTGGCCTGGGGCAATTCCTTCGGCGGGAGTTCGGGTTTCACTTCCGCCCGCGCCTCAGGCGGAACAACCGCCTCGTCGGGAACTTTCGTCTCACTGTCCCGCAGCTGGGGCATATGGACCATCTTGACCTTGATGGAATGAGACACCCGCACGGGATTGCGGGCGACGTAATTGCCGAACATGAACACGACCACCAGACCTATGGCGTGCACCATAATCGAGTATGGGAGCCCGCGGCTCAACATCATTGATCATCCACGGGTTGATCGGTCACCAGGCTGAGATTCAGGAAACCCTCGAACTCCACCGCGGCCATTACCTTCAGGACGAATCCATAAGGCACCTCTTCATCGCTGCGCAGGTAGACAGGCACTGTGTCCTTATCCTCCTCGAAGGGAGCCAGCAGCAGGCCCAGGTCACTGATCTCGATGGCCTGTTCCTGGAAGAAGACCTGTCGGTTGCTCGTAATGGAGATCACCGGCCCCTCCTTGACCACGACGTTGCGCGTGGCTGCCTCAGGCAGGTTTACCTCCACACCGCCCTGGATGTAGGGCGCCGTCAGCATAAAGATGATCAGCAGGGTCAACGTCACGTCCACCAGGGAAGTTATGTTGATGCTGGCCATGGCGCTGTAGGATCGCTTGCGGCCGGCCATCAGATGGTCTCCCGGTCATGCAGCTCGGGCCGGAGAACTTGATCCCGGCCAACCGGCGCCTCACCCCCGGACGCTTCCTCCAGTACGGTGCGCAGTCGGTCGATTTCGTTCCCCACCAGGTCGATCTTCCGCACGATCATGTTGTAGAAGATGACCGCCGGGATGGCGGTGGCCAGACCCGCGATGGTCGTGATCAGGGCCTCGGCGATGCCGGGAGCGACGACCGTCAAATTGGCGCTCTGCATGGAAGCCATGCCCCAGAAGGAACTCATGATGCCCCACACCGTGCCCATGAGCCCCAGAAAAGGCGAGATCGTCACCGCGGTGGAAAGCAGGATGAGGTAGCGTTCCAGGTTTTCCAGCTCCAGGTAGGACACGCGTTCGGAGGCCCGGCGGATGGCCGGCCACTGGGTCAACGACTCGGTCTCCAGTATGAGGTTGCTCAGGGGCAGATCGGTGTTGTCACGGCACCAGTCCAGCAGGGATGACCACTCCGTGCCGGCAGCCGATCCGCTGTCCAGCCAGGCTTCACACCTGCTCCAGAATTCCTGGTGCCCGTCCCGGATGCGCGACATGGTGCGCGCCTTGTCTATGAACACAGCCCAGGACATGACCGAAAGAAACAGCAGGACCAGAAGAATGAACTTGCCGAAAAAGGTGGAATCGCTCACCAGCCCGACAAGCTCTCCGGGCCCAAGAGTCGCCAGGAAAGTCGCCGAATGCATCATGGCGGACATGGGTTCTCCTCGGATATTCAGTTATGGAGGGGATTCGGCCATGTTCCATCCGGCCGGATCCGGGCGGTCCTTCCCTGGTCCGCCACCAGGTCCCGAACGGGACCAGATCAGTTGTCTGGCAAAGTAGCCATCGCCAGCGGGAAAGAACAGGTGAGATGCCTGAAAGTTCCCTCCGGATTCAGCAGCTCGGCCAGGAAAACGACGGTCAACCCGAACCCTCGAAAAAATTCAGGGCGAAGGCGTCCTGAAAATCGAATTTTTCGACGAAATCACTCAGGGAATCCTTGTCCCGCTTGCACAGAAGCCCCGCCTCCACCAAGTGAAACACGATCCGGCCGAAATCGATGGTCGCATGCACGCCCCAGGCGTTGAACACGTCTCCGGCCATCACCCCGTATCGTTCCCTGCCCAGTTCCCGGATCTGCTCCAGCAGGTCCCCGCCTGTAATATGACCCCGTTTGCCCATGGCTTCCATGGCGTGTTCAAGGGCCTCCAGGACGAAGAAATAAGCGTCGGGCCGGAAGACGCCACGTCTTTCGGCGAGAGTCCTGATGGATTGCAGCAGGTCCATGGTTTTTTGCATGGCCCTCTCCTCGGTTGTTGAAGCGCCTGATGAAAGGTCTATGTTATTTTAAGGGCATCACGCACCCTGTCAACCATCAGTGAGCTCCTCGGCTTCCGCCAAGAGACTGTCGTAGAGGTCCAGGTATTGCTTGACGACGCAGGAGACCCCGAAATCGGCTGCTGCGTCCCGTCGTGCCTCTTCGGCCATCTCATGGCGCAACTGATCGTCCCCCAGCACCTTGACTGCCGCCAGAACCATGCCCTCTATATCCAGGGGATCCCGGAGAAATCCATTAAAACCATCCTGGATGAATTCCCCGGCTCCCCCCTGGTCGGTGGCCAGCGGAACCACGCCGCAGGCCATGGCCTCCAGGGCCACCAGACCGAAGGATTCGTGAAGGGACGGCAACAACAACAGATCCGCCGCAGGGAGAATGTCCTCCAGATTGTCCACCTGTCCCAGGAATTCCACCTGGTCGTCGAGCCCGTGCTGGGTAATCTGCCGGCGAACACCGCCCATTTCGGGCCCGTCCCCGATCAGCAACAAGCGGCTCGGCAGAACCGCGCTCACCCCGGCGAACACATCCACCACGGCCCCGACGTTCTTGACCTTGCGGAAGTTGGAAACGTGTGCCAACAGCTTTTCGCCACGCGGGGCAAACCGCGCCTTCAGGGGGCTCCCCTCGCTGGGCTTGAAGACCCGGGTGTCCACGAAATTGGGAATGACCTCGATGTCCTCGCCAGTGCCAAAGACCTCTATGGTCTTCCGCTTCAGGAAGTCGGACACGGCCGTCACGGCGTCGCTCTGCTCGATGAGAAAGCGGGTCATCGGGAAGAAGGACGGCTCCTGGCCCACCAGGGTGATGTCCGTCCCATGGAGAGTGGTGATCACCTTCAGGCTTTTTCGGCCACTCATCTTCTGGGCCAGGTAGGCGCTGGCCGCGTGTGGAATGGCGTAATGGACATGCAGGATGTCCAGTGCGCACCGCTCGGCGACATCACTCATGGCCGTCGCCAGACTCAGGGTGTAGGGCGAATGCTGGAAAACCGGGTAGTGGGGCATTTCCACCGGATGGTAGAAGATGTTTTCGTGGTATTTCCGCAGCCGGAAAGGAAGCTCGCTGGAAATGAAGTGGACCTCGCATCCCCGCCGGGAAAGGTGCAGGCCCAGTTCGGAAGCAACGACCCCGCTGCCGCCCTGGCTGGCGTAACAGGTGATACCCACGGCCGGCATCTTCATCGGGCCCACCTTTCGGCGGGCAGACCGGTCACAACCGGGCAGGATAGGCTGCAGAGAGCCTCCCCCATCTCGACGCCGGCCCGACGGCCCCAGGTTCGGGCCCTAGCCTGGATTTTCTCCAGGAAAGCCGCGTCGTTGATCCAGGTGGGGGTGCGTCCTTCCTGGCGGGTGAACTGGCTGGCGTAGCAGTCCAGGGCTTGCTGCTTGGCCTGCCAGGTGGAGGAGATGTCGAAGATGACCGCCGGCCGGCCGTTGTCCGGACAGACTGAAAAAACCGCTTCGGTTTCCCAACACTCGGCGGGATCCGGCCAGGATTTCCCCTCTGGCCACAGTCGCCCGCCGGTTTTTTCCGGCTGCCAGGCGGGCAGTTGGGACATGAAGACGGCCCGCGCCACGAGCTCCGGGGTCTGCTTGTGGTCGGGATGCCGGACCGGATCCGGCGCGGTCACTATCCAGCGGGGCTTCACCCGGCGTATCGCCGCGACCACGCGGCTGACCTGCTCCCGGTCGGTGCTGTCGATGAACCCGTCGGGCAACTCCAGCTGGGCGCGACCGACCAGTCCCAGCGTCGCCGAGGCCTGCCCTGCCTCGGCCCAGCGCTCGTCGGGGGTGGCGTTGGTCCCCAACTCACCTTTGGTCAGATCCACGGCCCACACACGCCGGCCCTGATCGGCCAGTAGACGCATCGTACCGGCCAGACCGATCTCCGCATCGTCGGTGTGCGGGGAAATGACCAGCAGGTCACAGGCTGAGCCTTCGGAGTTGAACATGAGAAAATCCATCCTTTCGGACTTCAAGCCGGATCAGGGTTCGGGAACCTCGATTACGAATTCCCGCCAGCGACTCCTGGACCCGCATTCCAGATGTAGGGCGGCAGCTTCCAGACAGGCGGCGACCAGATCGCCACCCCATAAGGCCGTGGCGCAAAGATACGCCAGGTGTCTTTCCTGCCGCATTCCGTCCGGAAAGACCCAGGCCGGGCTGGACGTATCCTTTTGGCGTCGGGACCGCTGGATTTCAGCCTTCAGCATGGCCGCCACACCTTTTCGCCAGCGGCGGGCGCGGCCTCCAGACAGAGAAGCCGCCCTGTCCTTATCCACACCCAACTCACGCGTAAGAATGTCCGCCAGGATCCGGCGGACATTTTCTCCCGCCTCATCGGCCAGGCGAGCGGCCAGAGCGGGGTCCGTAGTACTCCGTTCCCGAAAATCCCGCAACGCGCCGGGATCGAATCCCGCCGGAGCCAGCCACGCGAAGAGGCGAGGAACTAGAGGCGGTCTGGGAATGCCCAGTTCCCCATACAGCGGATCTAGCTGACGAAGGTAGGCCAATTCGCCGGGCCCGACAACAACCGCCGCGGGTCGCAGCAGCCAATCCTGCACCGGGCTGCGCAACATGACCCCTGGTCGCAGGAGGGCCGGATCCGGCGCCGTATTCCCGGGGAAATAGGCCTTTCGGCGATCTCCTGCCACGGTGAACAACGGCTGAGCCAGGGATCGTGCATTGATCTGTGCATGCCAGCCGCGGTCAACCAGATCCCGGCCCCGTTGAGCCGCCAGTTCCGGCAAGACCTCGAAACGAGCCAGGATCCTCTCATACAACGGGCCGGCCGTCTCATGGAGGCCGGAATCATCGCCCGACACCACCATCAGTCCACACCCGGTGAAGACGCGCAAAAGAGTGCGCCGCACCAGGCGGGACCAGGACCAACCATCAGCCACGGCGTCACGCCAGATCGCCGCCAGTTCTGCGGGCAGAGGATCCGTCTGTACATGGTTCCCGGCGGAAACCTGATCCAGCCAGCGGGCTGCCGAGGCACTCCAGGGATCGGCGGCCAGGCGTCCCAGCATCCGGGAACGCTCGACGGGCCTTGACCCGGCAGGAGGTTCCGGACTGCGGTGGATCACGCCAGCGGCCGGATCCCAGGCCACCGGGCCCAGGGCCTCGGCCAAGTCGTCGTCATCGTCGCCGCTCCAGAACACCGGTACGGTAGGCCGGCCGGCGGCTGACCTTTTCCTGGCCAGGGCGATGGTCGTGGCGACCTTGTAGAGGGTGTAGAGCGGACCACCCAGATAAGCGGGCTGCTGTCCCGTGACCACGACGTCCGCTTCCCCCGCCTGCAACGCCGCCAATTGGGCGTGGAACAGGGTCCGGTCCTCCTCTCCGGGTAGGTCCGCTTTCATGGCTTCCGCCCAACCGGAGACCCAGGCCGACAGGAACAGCGGCGCCGGATCAGGGGTGTTTTCCAGTGCCGAGGGTGCGCCCTTCAGGACCACCTCCAGTTCCAACCCGGCATCCAGACGGGCCGGGCCGGGAAAATCAGCTTCCAGTGCACCGGTGAGCCAGTCGGCAAACAAGCGACTGGACGGGACAGCGTCCTGAAGTAGCTCCTGAGATTTATGGTATAACATCATCTTAATGCGTCTTTTGCGTTCTTGCGAAAAACCAGGACCCATCGGCTTCCTCCGCCGAGGGGCTGGCCTTCATAACCTCCGGCCGCCCCGACCCTGGTCATGCCTTCGGTTGCGGCCATGTCATCCAACTCCCGCAGGGTAAAGACGGCTACTTTTTCCGTATACTCCAAACCAACTTCTGACACCCCTAACTTCGCCGCCTCCGCCAGGTGCCCGGGACGCGCTTCCAGACGGACACGTTTGACCACCAGGCAATCGTCCGTCACGAGCTTTCTCTCCTCCCTGACCACCAGGGGACCCAGTTCCCTCTCACGGGTATGCGATTCTCCCCCCGCCAGTTCAGCACGCACCTTGTCCCCGTCGAAATAATCCAGAAACCAGTGGCCGCCCGGTGCCAAAACCCTGGCCACTTCCCGTACGGGGCCCTGGTTGGCCGCTGGCGGGCCGAAATACCCGAACGCAGTGAACAGGGACAGGACCGCGGAAAAAGAGGCCCCGGCAAAGGGAAGGCATCGCATATCACCACGGACCAGGGTTGCCGGAGCGCCCTCACCATTACGGGACCGCGCGCCGCTGAGCAACTCCGCTGAGAGATCAAGACCGACGGCGGCATAGCCAAGTTTAGCCAGTAGGTCCAGGTGTCTGCCATCGCCGCAGCCGAGATCCAGGATCAGCCGCCCCCGGCTCCCGACGAGGGGAGCCAGGCTGGTCAAAAGATCGAGGCACTTACTCGCCTCGGCGGTGTCCCGGTGCTGGTACAACAGGGGATAATAAGCTCCGAAGGCCTGCGCGAACCAGTTGTCAGCCACCGGCATCCCCCGAGGCTTCCCAGCTCGTCTCGCCCTTGAGGCTCACGAATCTTCTGATGACGGTGTCTTCGGCCCGGGACAGCTTGTGGGGATGGTCGAGAGTATAGTGCAGACCTCTGCTTTCCCGGCGTGATCTGGCGCACATTACGATCAATTCGCCCAACAGGGCGATGTTCCTCAGTTCCACAACAGGGGGGCTGATGACCGACGTCTGGTACACCATTTCCACGGTTTCCCGGATGGACCGCAGACGACTCAGGGCGATGTCCAGGCGCTCCCGGTCACGGACGATGCCCACGTAATCCCACATCACACGGCGGACCAGATCCCAATCATGTTCCAGGACCATGACTTGGCCACCCGGGCTCCAGCTCTCGCGGCCGCCGAAGCCCGAAGTCAGTGCCGGAGCGCGATCCCCCAGGACCGTCTCCTGAGCGGCAATGGCCTCTGCCGCCCGGGTGGCGGAGAAAACCGCTTCGAGCAGGGAGTTGCTGGCCAGGCGGTTGGCCCCATGGCCCCCCGTGCAGGCCACTTCCCCGATGGCGAATAAGCCGGGGAGACTGGCCCGGGCATCGATATCGACCGCCACCCCGCCGCACATGTAGTGGGCTGCGGGAACGACCGGAACCGGTTCGCCGGCCAGGTCGATGCCGAACCCGGCGCAGGTCTGCACGAGATTGGGAAAACGCTTCTCGACTTTCCGGCGGTCCAGGTGACGAAGGTCCAGAAACACCGAGACGTCACCGCTGGTCTTCATCTCCCGGTCAATGCTGCGGGCCACCACATCCCGGGGAGCGAGATCGCCCATTTGATGATAACGGGACATGAACTTCTCGCCGCGGCCGTTGATGAGGTGGGCCCCCTCCCCTCGCACGGCTTCGGAAATCAGGAAACTCTTGGCCTCGGGGTGGTAGAGACAGGTGGGGTGGAACTGGACAAATTCGAGATTGCGTAGTTCGGCCCCAGCCCGGTAGGCCATGGCCAGCCCGTCCCCGGTGGCGATGTCGGGGTTGCTGGTGTAGTTGTAGACCTTCCCGCAGCCGCCGGTGGCCAGCACGACGGCATCCGCGAAGTAGGCCTGACTGCTCATCGTGCTGCGGTCCAGGACCAGGCAGCCGACCACCCGCTCGCAATCTTCACCCGACCAATCCAGCACATCGCCCTTGAGCAACTCCAGCCCCATGTGGTCCTCGTCCAGGGTGATGTTGGGATGTCGGGCGCAGATCTCCAGCAGATGACTTTCGATTTCACGTCCAGTCAGGTCGCGACAGTGCAGGACCCGGCGCCGGGAATGCCCGCCTTCCCGGCCGAGAGCGAAAGCCGCGTCCTCACCCTCCCCTTCACGGCTGAACGGGATACCATAGGAAAGCAGGCGGGAAATCAGGTCCGGTCCCGCTTCCACCATCCGGCGCACAACATGCTCGTCGCACAGCCCATCTCCGGCCATAAGTGTATCCCGCACATGGGATTCAAAGTCATCCAGGGGGGAAACCGCCGCCGCGATCCCGCCCTGGGCGTAGTTCGTATTACTCTCACGGCTTTCTTTTTTGGTCACAAGTCTGACGGTGCCCGTTTCTGCGGCATGCAGGGCGAACTGCAACCCGGCAATCCCTGACCCAATTACCAGACAACGACTTACGACTGAATCGGTATTGAACTGTGAGGCCACGAGTCACCTTTCCCGCCCGAAGGCTTCCGGATTGAAAACCGCCTTCCGATATTCACGTTAAATACGCTAAAGGTCATACGCCAGCGGACGAAATAATTCCTGTCAATTGGAACCCATACATTCCACAGAATGTCTGTCCACCGGGAGGGTGAAACTGTGAATTCCCGTGCGCTGATCACGATGATGGCCCTAGCCATAGTGCTGGCTGCCCTGACCGGCTGCAGTGATAACAGCAATGAACTGCAAAACGTCGTCTGCGAGGTGGAATCCATCAATGAAGGCGACCCCTTGATTTCGGCGGCCATCAATGCCGGTGGCGACGGCATTGCCGGCAACGACGACGACTTCGTGCCCATCGATTTTGTTCTGGTGATCTTCCGGGCCCGGGCCGGCAACACCAACGTGACCATTCCAGATGATGGAACCTACAGCTCGTTCATCATCACCAGCTACGACCTGCTCTGGACCGCCACCGATATTAACGCCCCGGCGACGCTGACGGATTTCAACATCACAGACGGTCTGATCTACGCCAAGGTGCCGATCGGTGACGAAGCCGAGGTCTCCGTCCTGGTCGCGCCGGCGGAGATGAAGCAGGAGGCCTGGTTCCAGGCCCTGATCAACCCTTCAACGCCGTCTTTCTCGGCCTCGGCACAGCTGATTTTCAAGGGTCACGTTTCCGGCACCGACCACCAAGTCGAGGTCCCAGCCGGGCTGATGGTCAACTTCATCGGCACAGTCGTAAACTAGTCGGGCTATCGCCCCAGAATAGAACCGAGACGCTCCTCGACCAGCGCGGGGAGCGTCTTGCTGCATCCCCAGCGAATCTCCAGGTCCGCCACCAGAACCGGGAGACCGGCCGGCCAGAACGGTTTCAGTTTTACCCAATCCTTGGCTGTAGTCACCAGAAAATCCGCCCCGTCTTCGTGGGCGATTCTCGAAATTTCCGCCACCATACCGGGATTGTAGCGGACATGATCCCCGCACCTCACCGCCAGAACAGGTGCCTTGGGCAGAACATTCCCGAGAGCCTGCTCAAAGGCCTCTGGACGGGCAATCCCCGACAGCACTGCGAACCGGCCGTCGGCTGAATCGACCTGGTGACCACCTTGCTGCTCGCGCAGGGTCAGACTTCGCCGGAAGGAAGCCACCGCCTGTCCGCCCACACCCAAGGCCGGCGTATCATCGTCCGTTTCCAGTAGCCAGATTCCGGCGCGGTCGGCGCCGGCGGCCGACTCCCGCCACGGACCGAAGGGTACCACGTGGCCAGTGACCGCGCAGACCTTGTCGCAACCGCCTTCGGCCGTCACGGTCCAACCATCGAGAATAACCACGTCCAGGTGCCTGCCGAGACGGGCGGTTTGATGTCCGTCCTCCACGATCACCACCTCGACGGCGGGGTAGGACTCCCGGATGTGGTCCAGACCCCGCGCCCTGTGCCGGGCCTGAATGACCGGCCAACCCGGAGTCGCCAGAATAGTCGCCATCACCCGAGCCTCATCACCAGCCTGCACATTGGCGGGGTCGACCGTCAAGGGACCGGCCAGTGGCGAACCGAAACCCCTGGTCAGGACAGCTCCCTGCCGCCCGGAAGCAGCAAGGGCCTCCGCCAGGGCGGCCACCACCGGTGTCTTACCGGTGCCGCCGAGGGCCAGGTTGCCGACTGAGACGACCGCAGGGAACGGATCAGGTGGACGCCGGGCAGCCACCCGACGGGCGATGAAGCCGTCGGCCACCGCGGCGACGCATCGAGCGGCGGGGTGCAAAGGTTCCGGACGGCGGGCGTGGAGCCCGCGAGCCGCGGACCCTCTGCCCCACAGGTATGACATGAGACGAACCACCCTGGGCCTCATATCGAGGATCCGCATCACTTTTCCTCTTCCACGCCGAAAAACTCCGCCAAACGGGCCAGATACCCGGCCGTGTCATTATCTCCCGCGTCGCGAGGTATCCGCAGGATCGGTCCGATTATCATTTCCACCCTGCGAAAAGGGACGGGCACGACGGTTTTGTCCCAGGTATCGAGCACAAGTGGACGATTCGTCCGTGCCAACAGGGGCGCCACCGGCGCACCTGTCACCCTGGCCAGATGGATAACACCCTCCCGGATGGATCCGAAGGGACCTTCCGGCCCGTCGACGGCCAGCCCCACGCTATGGCCGGCGTCCAGCTCCCGTCTGAGCAGGACCAGGGCGCGCCTACCATCCCCACCGGTGGCACCGCGCACGAACCGGTAATCCCGCCCACCGAGAGTCTTGACGAGAATGTCACCGTCCAGACTGTCGCTCACCAGAAGCGTTGGCCGCATGCCGCGTAAAAACATGATGGCGGGCAGAATGTCACGGTGCAGGCAGGCGAAGATGATCGGACCAGTCCCCAGATCGGAT